>JBEGRN010000007.1:0-19011 GCA_041180425.1 Verrucomicrobiota bacterium | reverse complement strand
GCGGCGGCCTTCTCGAGGGCTTGGATGACCAGCAGGGCGTTAGCCGCAGGGTCGCCTAAACGGAGGGAGGGGGAGGCGGCCGCGACGGCCACGAACCCGAACTGGTGAGTCCTTTTAGGCATTTTAGGCTCGGTAACGCTCATGTTCACCGTTGACCCGTGGGGAGGCAACCCGAAAGGTCTTTCTCCACCGATTTAGAGGCCAATATGACCAAACAACCACTGCAAGAAGTCCGGGTTTTCTCGCCCGCCACCGTGGCCAACGTGGCCTGTGGCTTCGACGTGCTCGGTTTCGCCATCGAACTGCCCGGCGACGAGGTCATCGTCCGTTCTTCGCCGCAGCCTGGTTTTCGCATCACGAAGATCACCGGGGATGACGGTCGCCTCCCGCTGGACCCGAAATTGAACACCGCCGGCGTCGCGGCCCTCGACCTCCTCCGTCATTTGGGACGCACCGACCTCGGCATCGAGATGGAGATCCACAAGCAGATGCCCTTCGGCAGCGGCCTGGGTTCCAGCGCGGCCAGCGCCGTCGGCGGGGCTTTTGCCGTGAACCAGTTGCTTGGCGAACCGCTCACCCGTCGCCAACTTCTTCCGTTCGTCGTCGCCGGTGAGGCCGCGGCCGATGGCGCCTGGCACGCCGACAACGTCGGGCCCTGTCTCCTCGGCGGCATCACGCTGATCCGTTCCAACGCCGAGCTCGACGTCCATAACATCCCGATCCCGCAGAACCTGTGGGCCGCCGTCGTGCATCCGGACATCGTCGTGCTGACGAAGGTCGCCCGTGAGATCATGCCGCGCCATATCCAGCTCGAGACTTCGACGCAGCAGAGCGGTAACCTCGGCGGCCTCATCTGCGGCCTGTATCAGAGCGACTATGCGCTCATCGGCCGCTCGGTGCATGACCTCATCGCCGAACCGCACCGCCAGCGCTTGATCCCTGAGTTCTACCGCGCCAAGCGCGAGGCGCTCGCCGCCGGGGCCTTGGGCTTCTCCATCTCCGGCGCTGGTCCCAGCGTCTTCGCCCTGTGCGAAGGCGAAGCCACGGCCCGCCAGGTCGCCGCGGCCGTCGCCAAGGTCTTCGACTCGGTGGCGATCAAGCCCACGCAGTACGTTTCCCGCATCAATCCCAAGGGCGTCCATGTCCTCTCCCAAAAGTAAGCTGGAGTTTGTCTCGACCGCCGATGCCGCGCAGCGCGCGAGCCTGCGCGAGGTGCTCTTGGCGTCGATGCCCGGCAAGGGCGGGCTCTGGGTGCCAGCGGTCATCCCGCAGATTCCCGCGGGCTTTGTCGCTACGCATCAGGCCGATGCTTATGCCGACTTAGCCGAAGCGGTCATCGCCCCGTTTCTCCGGGAGGAATTGGGCGCCGACGTCCTGCGTCGCCTCTGCCAAGAGGCCTTCAACTTCCCCGTGCCGTTGGTCCACCCGCCGGGCTTCGCTGGGCAAGCCGCCGACCGCATCCAGGTCCTCGAGCTCTTCCAAGGCCCCTCGGCGGCGTTCAAGGATTTTGCCGTGCGCCTGCTGGTCCGCGTCACGGCGCATGTGCTCAGCGCGGAGCACCCGCGTTTCACGATCCTCGCGGCGACCTCGGGTGATACCGGTGGCGCCGTCACCGAAGCCTGCGCCGGCGTGCCGGGCGTCCGCGCCGTCGTCCTCTATCCCCGCATCGGCGTCAGCCCCGTGCAGGAATCGCAGATCGCCCGCGCGCGTCCTGGCGTCGTTGCCCTCTCGGTCGACGGCACCTTCGACGATTGCCAAGCCTTGGTGAAGCGCGCCTTGGCCGATGACTCGCTCCGTCGCGTCGGTCCGCTCCTCACGGCGAACTCGATCAACCCGATCCGCCTCATCGCGCAGGTGCCTTTCGCGTTCCACGTCCGTCGCCAGCTGGCGGCGGGCCGGCGCCTCGGCATCGTCGTCCCTTCGGGCAACCTCGGGAACGTCGGCGCGGTCCAGTTGGCCCGACGCATGGGCCTGCCGGTCGACGTCCTCGTCGCCGCCACCAACATCAATTCGCCACTGCCGGAGCTCTTCGCGACCGGGAAGTATCAGCCGCGCCGTTCGACCCCGACCGCGTCCAACGCGATGGACATCGGCGCCCCGAACAACCTCGATCGCCTCTTGGCTTGGCGCCAAGGCGGCCCGGCCGTCTCCGCCGTCACCGTGGACGATGCCGCCACCTTGGACACCATGCGTCGCGTGCGGTCCGCCGGGGGTTATGTCCTGTGCCCGCACACCGCCGTCGGCTGGAAGGCCGCGGAAGAGCTGGTGGCGCAGCCCGGCAACGCCGACCTCGACGTCGTCGTCTTCGGGACGGCCCACCCAGCGAAGTTCCCCGACATCCTGCAGGACGCCTTTGGCGACGCCCAAGCGGCGACCTTCCCATTCGCCTTGCCGAAGCCGGCTCCGTTGAGCATCGGCAACGACTACGAGGCCTTGCGCCGCGTGCTCGATTCGACGCAGGGCTTCGCCTAAACGGACCTCAGCCTGAGTTTACTTCGCTTCGGACTTGGCGGCCGGAGCGGGGGCGTCCTTCTTCTCCTTGGCCTGCTCGATGACGATGATGCAGCCGGACAGGCCGAGGCTCAGGAGCAGCAGGAGGAAGGCGGTGACTTTCATATTTCACATCAAACCGCTGGCGGCGGCCTTGGCAAGTCCGGCCAACAAAAAGGCCGCCCGGGTGGGCGGCCTGAGGGTCGGCGGCGGTGGCGCTTATTCCGGCTCCGCGACCGCGAAGGTCACGTTGCTGATGTCGGCGCGGGCCAGGACGTCGAGGACGTTGATGACGCGCTCGTACTTGGCGGCCTCTTCGGCTTGGACCGTGATGAGCAGCTTGGTCTTGGACTGCTTGGCGGCCGTGGCCATCTTCACCATCTCGTTGTAGAGGTTGTCGAGGGTCTTGTCGTTGGGCTGGCCGACCGGGTCCTCGTTGATGGTGATGGTGCCGTTCTCGGAGACGCCGATGGTGATCTCGTCGGGCATCTCGGTTTCCTTGGCCGTCTCGGCGTTGCCGGGGAGGGTCGTCTTGAGCTCGTGCTCCACCTTGACGGCGCCGGCCATCACCATGAAGAAGAGCATGATCACGAAGACCACGTCGATCATCGGGGCGATCTGGAAGCCGGCGTCGGCTTGGGCTTCTTGGGGGGCTTGTTTCATGGCTTATTCTTCGCGGTTGAGGCCCGAGAAGGCGATGTTGTCGATGCCCGCTTCGGCGCCCCATTCGAGGGCCTTGGAGATGTACTTGGCGTGGCACTGGCGGTCGGCGCGGATGAGCAGGCGGAACTTCTCGTTCGTCCCTTTGCGGGCCGCCAATTCCTTGGCGATGCCATCCTTGTCGTTGATGTCCAGCTCGCGGTCATCGAGCTTATACTTCGCCTGACCGGTGTTCTTGTCCCAGGAGATGTTGATCAGGCCGGCGGCGGCCTTGTCGTCGCGCTTCACGCCGTGGGAAGCCACGGGCAGCGCGATGTTCTTGTCGACCTTCAGCACCTGCGCCGAGGTGATCGACATGAAGAAGATCAGCAGCACCAGGAGGACGTCGATCATCGGCGCCACCTGGAACTCGGGTTCCCCGTCTCCGCCTCCGCCTCCGCCTGCCATGGTTCTGGTGTGGGTTTAAGGGGTGAACGAAACCTTAGGCCTTGGGGGCTTCCGGGGCGGCTTCCGCCGGGGTGGCGTTCCAATCGGGCTTCGCGGCGTAGATCACTTCGTCACCGATGGCGTGGCCAGCGACTTCGTCGTAGGGGAAGGCGCGGAAGAGGCCCGTGACGATCTCCTGGATGTCATGGATGCCCTTGGTGATGCGGTTGCGGAGGAGGTAGTAGCAGATGAACGCCGGGATCGCGATGAAGAGACCCGAGGCGGTCGCCACGAGCACTTCGCCGATGGCGCCGGCGAGCTGGGAAGGGTCACCCACGCCGGAGGAGCCGAGCTTGTCGAAGGCCTTCATCATGCCCGTCACCGTGCCGGTGAGGCCGATCATCGGGGTGCAGACGCCGATGACGGAGAGGTAGGAGGCGCGGCCCATGAGCTCGCCCTGGATGCGGGTGACTTCGGAGATGATCGCTTCTTCGGTCATGACCTTGCCATCCGGAGTGAAGGCGACGCCCGCGCGGACGACTTCAGCGACCGGGGAGCCGGCGTTCTTGGCGAAGTTGTAGGCACCGGGGTAGTCGCCGCGCTGGAACAGCTCGCGGAGCTGGGTGACGTGGGAAGCCGGGTAGAGCTTGTTGACGCTGGTGCGGATCCAGCCGTCGACGATGAACCAGACCATCGCCACGGAGGCGAGGGTGATCGGGTACATGACCCAGCCGCCTTCTTCGAACAGCATCCAGAGGGTCTTTTCCTTCACGCCGGCTTCGGCGGCGGAGGCAACGGTGGTCATCAGGCCAAGGCAGGCCAAGGCGAGCAGGGAGGTGCGGAGTTTCTTCATGGGAAGGCTGCGGGTATGGGGATGGTTTAGTTGGGGATTAGCAAAGGAGCAAGGTCTCACTTGTTGGCCTCGTTGTTGTTGGCGTTGTCCGCCTTCGGCGCATCGGGCTTGGCGGTGGCCTCCGGGATGACGGCGGCGTCCTTGATCTTGGCGGCTTCGGCTTCGGCCGCGAGGCGGTCTTCCTTGGGGAGGAGCTTCTTGGCTTCCTCGGCTTCCTTGGAGACCGGGTAGGTGGCGATCAGGTCGCGGAGGTAGCGGTTGGAGATCTCCTCCAGGCGCTGTTCCTTGGTGGCCGGGCTGTCCATGCCGCGGAAGGCGCGGGCGGCGCCCAGCAGGGCCTTCGGCAGGTGCTCCGCTTGGGAGCCGTAGAAGACGGGCACGCGGAGGTAGGTGTTCATCGCGGCCTCGTATTTCTTGGTGGCGAGCAGGGAGCTGCCTTTGACGAGGTGGAGGCGGGCCAAGACATCGGGGTCGTCGAGCTTGGTGATGAGGTCGGCGGCTTCGGTGATGACGGTGTCGTGCTCGCCGCGGCGCGCGCGCTGCATGAGGCGGGCCAGCTTGATCTTGGTGCCGAGCTCAGGGTTCGAGCCGTCGTCGTTCTTCTCGAGGTTATCGAGGAAGGCGCCGATGACCGCGTCGTTCTCCAGGCGGTCGAGGGCGTCGAGCTTCACCATGGAGGCCTTCAGCCACAGGCTGCCGGGGGTCTTCTTGAAGGCGTCGAAGAACTTGATGATCGGCTCGACGCTGTCCAAGGCCTTGCTCGGTTCGCCGCGGCTGACGAAGAGCTGGGCTTCGGCCAGCTTGTCCATCGGCGGCCAGATGATGCGTTCGACCTCGCTGAGCTTGCGCGTGGATTCGATGTCGGTGCCGCCGGAGTTCACCGTGCGGACGACGGTGCCCTTGAGGCTGCTGATGGTGCCCTTCTTCGGGTCGTTCACCGGCTTCGGCGGGACGGAGTTATCGAGCTTGAAGGGGTCGTTGACCTCCCAGCGTTCGCCACCCTTGAAGATCAAGGCTTGGCCGAAGGAGTGGGCGCCCGCGCAGAGCAGCGCGGCGGTCAGGAGAAAGCGGACGGCAGGACGCATGGTCGATTAGAGTTTGGTCGAAAGGCTGCGGGCTTCGGCGGCTTCCGGGGTGTCCTTGATGCGTTCCTTGGAGAGCATCTCGGTGATGAGGTCCTTGGCGTCCTTCTTCTGGTCCAGCTTGGTGGCGAAGAGGCGGGCGGCGCCGAGGTAGGCCTTGGCCGACCAGACCTCGTACTTCTTCCAGGCCTGGTAGGTGCGGCGGTAATAGGCGACGGCCTCGGCGTGGTGGCCTTGGCGTTCTTCCATGACGCCGAGCCAGTAGAGGCAGCCGGCGGTGGTCTCGCCCTTCCACTCCTTGGTCTTGGCGATCTCCTCGAACTCCTTCTTGGCTTCGTCGTAGCGCTGGGTCTCGGCGAGGGCGCGGGCCTTGATGAAGCGGATGTCCTTCTCCTTCGACATGACGACGCCGTTGTCGATGGCTTCGGCGCAGAGCTCGAGGGCTTCCTTGTACTTCTTCTGGCCAAGGCGGATCTCGGCGAGGCCGGCGAAGCCGTAGTCGGCGTATTCCGAGGAGCGGTGGTGCTCCATGATGTACTGGAAGTAGCCTTCCGAGTTCTTGGTCTCGCCCTTGGAGAGCATGTGGTCGCCGACGATCGCGAGGATGGTCGGGCTGAGCTCCTCGGCCTTGTAGTTGGCGGAGATCTTCTTGAAGTAGGTGTCGGTCTTCGCCGGGTCGCGGAGGAAGGCGGCCAGCTGGCCTTTGGCGAAGAAGCCGCGGGCTTGGGCGATCAGCGAATCCTTGTTCTCCTCGAGGCGGAGGAGCTTGGTGATCTCCTCTTCGGCGTTGGCCGCGCTGTAGGCGTTCGGGTCGATCGTCGCGCCGGGCTTGAGGCGCTTCACCTTGCGGGCGAGCTTCTCGGCGAGGAAGAGGATGAGCTTCTCGGAGCCCTCCTGCTTCCGGTCGTTGATGGATTCGGCGACGGCGCTGGAGAGGATGCCGAGGGCTTCGGTCTTGGCGGCGAGGATGCTGGCTTGGCGCGCCTTCTCGACCACTTCGAGCTCGGCGGCGAGTTCGGCGGAAAGCTTGGCGACGGCGGCCTTGGCGGCGGCGACGTCGGCAGGCTTGCCGTCGGTCTTCACCAGGTCGTCGACCTTCTTGCGCGCGGCGGCGAGCTGGGCGCTGAAGCGCTTCTGCACGGCGTCGGCCTGCTGGGCGAACTCGGGCTTGTCGCCCATGCGTTCGGTGGACTTGATGACTTCGTAGAGGTAGTTGAGGGACTTCGGGTCGGCGTGGTCCCAGTCGTACACTTCCTTGTAGAGGTCGCGCATGCGGGCGTGCTCTCCGCGACCCGGGAGCAGCTTGCCAAGCTCGCGCAGGACGAAGTCGAGGGCGTTGGCGTTGGTGCGGCCCGAGCGGGCGGCGGCGATGTAGGCGTCGATGGCCTTGACGGTGTGGGCTTCCTTCTCCTTCTCGAAGCGTTCCTTCTCGGCCTTGTACTTGGCCTTCAGCGCCGGTTCGGCGTTGGTGCGCAGGTTCTTGTCCGCCGTGGCGATGTCCTTGTCGAGTTCGGTCGCGAGGCGGATTTCGGCGTCGCCGATGAGGGTGTGGACCTCGGGGATCTGGTTGACGATGCTGTCGACCTTGCTGACGGCGTAGTCGCGGAGCCAGTCGTTGCACAGGGCGATGGTGGCCGGGATCTCGGGCGGGTTGACGCCGAACTTCACGATGGCCTGGCGGTAGCGGACGTCGGCGAGGAATTCGCCCTTCGGATAGGTCTTCTGGTATTCGTCGAAGCCGGCCTTGGTCTCCTTGTACTTGCCTTGGTAGAACCAGCAGAGGGCGCTCATGTACATCGCCTGTTCCTTGGCGAAGGAGCGCTGGTACTTCTTGAGGAAGTCGTCGAGGGCGAGGCGGGCTTTTTCCCAGTCGACGTGGGCGAAGTGGCAGCAGGCGATGCGGAAGTCGATTTCCTCGAGCGTGGCCGGGTCGATCTTCTTCACGTTGGCCTTGGCCCAGTTGTAGTGGCCGATGGCTTCTTCGAATTCTTCGCGGTCCTGCGAGATCGAGCCGAGGATCACCGCCACCATCGAGACTTCTTCGGCGTCGGGGTACTTGGACAGGAATTCCTTGCACTTCGCCTGGGCCTCGCTGTTGCGGCCGATTTCGCGGAGGGCGAGGATGTAGTAGTAGTACGCGCCCGAGACCTTGGAGAAGTTCGGGTTGTTCTCGAAGATATCGCGGAAGGCCACGAAGGCTTCCCACGGGCGCTTGAGCTCGAGGAGGCAGAGGCCGATGCGGTAGGAGATGAAGGCGTCGTAGTCCTTGTTCTTCTCGAAGTCGCTCTGGATGGTCTTGAAGTTCTCCAGCTCGGCGCGGGCCTTCTCGATCTTCTCGGTGGCCTCCGGCGTCGGCTTGGGGTTGTCCTTCACGATCTTGTCCAGGTCCGCCTGCTTCATCTCGACGGCCTTGGTGACCGAACGGTTGACGGTGGCCCGACGGAGGGCGCCTTGGTAGCTGGCGAGGGCCTGGCGGTAGAGCTCGTCCTTGTCCTTCTGCTCGGAGGCGTTTTCACCGGCTTCGAAGCGGGCGTCGCCGATTTCGATGCGCTGGAAGTTGGAACGGACGATCTCGGCCGGGGAACCGGTGCCCTTGGCGTCGATTTCGGCCTTCAGCTGTTCGGCTTCCTTGACGAGGCCGAGCTTGGTGTAGACTTCGACGAGGCGCATGCCGCCTTCGCGGGCTTCGGGCGTGCCCAGGCCGCCGGCGGTGGCTTGCTTGAGCAGGCCGACGGCTTGGCCGAGGGCGGTCTTCTTGTCGGCTTCCGAGCCGCTCTTCGACTTCTCTTCGACCACGCGGGCCGAGAGGGTGTAGGCGTTGACGCGGTCCTTGGGCTGCACCAGCGGGTTGGTGCGGAGCATCTTGAGGAGGTCGAGGGCCGGGTCCCACTTGGACTGGTTGGCGTAGACTTCGACGAGGGTCAGCTGCGCGACGCCGCGCATGTTGTCGTTTTCGTCGATGACCTTGCCCGTGCCTTCGGGGTATTTCGTCAGGAAGGTGTTGAGCTCGGCGTCCGCCTTGGCCCAGTCCTTCATCAGGTAGAAGGTGCGGGCGCGGTGGAAGCAGACGGTGGCCTGCATCGCCGGGGGCATGTTCGCCACTTTCTTCTCCAGGTCGTCCAGGTTCTTGAGGGCGGCGGGGAACTGCTTCTTGTCGATCTCCACCATCGTCTTGTTGTACTGCGCGGTCAGCGGGTCCTCCTGCGTCTTGGCCGCAGCAGGGGCACCTTGGGCGCGCAGGGAAGGCGTCGCCGGGGTGATGGCGATGAGGACGGCAAGGATGGCCGCTTTGGCCAACTTGTAGGTGCGAGACTCTTGGGTAACCATCGGAGATTGGGTGAGGCTGGGGAGCCTCAATGGGGTGGCCCCGAAAATAGCCTTTCGGGAGGGAGACTGCCAAGCATTAACCCCTTGTTTTTGTTCCCAACGACCCGCTGGTTTCGCCCTAGCCTACTACTGAGATTAAATAATCAGCGGCTCGGTTTGAGCGCGCTGCCCAGCAGGGTTTCGAAGTGCGGTTCCTGGCCTTCCTTGGCGACCACGCGGACTTCGGAATGGGTGAACCCGGCTTCTTCGATCCAGTCGTGGAGGTCGTTTTCCTTGAACCCCAACCAGCGGTCGGCGTAGAGCTCGCGGGCCTTTTCGAACCGGTGCGCCCGGAGGTCCAAAATCAGCAGCCGACCCCCTGGTTTCAGGATCCGGAAGGCCTCCGCGAGGGCCTTTCGGGGGTTTTCCGCGTGGTGGAGGGCTTGGCTGAGCAGGGCAAGGTCGACGCTGCGGTCCTTAAGGGGTACTTTTTCGATGTCCCCGAGGACGTAGTCTACATTCTTAAGTTCTTCTTTATCAGCAAGTTCCCTTCCTAATTCGACCATTTTTGGCGAATTGTCGACGCAGTGGACGAACTCGGCCTGGCGGGCGAGGAGCCGGGAAATGGTGCCGTCCCCAGAGCCCAGGTCGGCAATCCGGACCTTGGGGGCGAGGAGCAGGAGCATCTGGCCGATGGACTCCCACGAGCGGCCGGGGCAGTAGTTTCGCCCGAGGCGGTCGGCGACGAGGTTGAAATGCTGCTCGGACTTCCGGCGGCGCTTTTCGGCGAGGCGCTTGAAGGCCCGTTGGTCGGCCAAGGTCGTGGCGTCTTGGGCCGTGGCCGCGAGGGCCGCTTCCAGGATTTGGTTCACCCCCTCCGGAAGGTTCGGCGTCAGGGCGTAATACGAGTGCTTGCCGTCGCGGCGGTCGGCGGCGAGGCCGGCTTTACGCAGCAACGATAGGTGCGTCGAAATGCGCGACTGGCGCATGCCGAGGATTTCCTGCAGTTCGCCGACGGAGAGCTCGCCCTTCGCCAGCAGGAAGAGGATCCGCGCCCGGGTAGGGTCGGCGAGCAGGCGCAGGGATTCCCAAGGGTCGGGCATAGGCCCACCTTGGAGGGCCTTCGCGTCCGTGTCAAAAGAGGAAGCCCCGGAAATCCGGGGCTTCGGCAGGGCGCTTGGTCGGGCGCTTACTTCTTGTCGACCCAGCGGCGGAGCGCGAGGACCTTCCAGTTCTCGGTCTTGCCGTTGATGTTGGTCGTGAAGGCTTCGCCCGGCTTGCGGTTGAGGAACTGCTTCGCCAGCGGGGAGACGTAGGCGAGGATGTTCAGCTCCGGCTGGCCGTCCCAGGCGCCGAGGATGTCGTAGGTCACCTCGGTCTTGTCCGATTCGCGCAGGAGCGTGACGGTCGAGCCGATGGAGACGAGCGCGGTGGTAGCTTCGGTGAAGTCGGTGACGCGGGCCTTCTTGAGCATCGTGTCGAGCTCGGCGCGGCGGGCGGACAGCGTGTCATGGTCCTGACGGGCCATCTTGTATTCGGAGTTCTCGCGCAAGTCGCCGTGCTCCTTCGCGATCTGGATGGCTTCCTTCACGGCCGGCAGCTTGACCTGCACGATGTCGGTGAGCTCGGCTTCGCGGGCTTCCTTGCTCTGCTTCGAGACGACGAGTTCCTTCTCGACGTTGGAGTCGTCCTGACGGGACTGGACGAGGCGCTGGACGTGCGGCTCGATCTTGGCGAGGCGCGCGAGGAGCGAGTTCTTCGTCATCTTGTCGAAGCCCTGGTTGCGCAGCATGATGCGGGCCAGGTCGAAGATGGTCTCGCTGTCGGCCTGCTTGCCGCCGGTCGGAGCGATGATGTCGGCGATGAGGGCCTTGTCCTTGATGAGCTCGTTGGCCAGCGGGATGCGGGCGGTGGAGTTCGACTCGAGGGCTTCGGTGTCGATGCTCGCGAGGATGGAGCCGAGGAAGCTGGGGACGATGAGGGGGGCGACGATCTCGGCGTACTTCTTGGAGTCGCGGTTCTTGATGACCCAGATGATGACCGGCGGGCGGAGTTCGCGCGTCTCGAGCCACTGGGCGAAGCGCTGGCCGACGTGGGCGCTGAGGCCGGCGTCGCAGAGGTAGGAGATGCACTCCGAGACGAGCTTGGCGGAGCCGCTCTTGGTGCCGCCGATGTCGCGGTTGCGGAGGAGGTCGAAGGCGCGGTCGGACCAGTGGTCGCCGTGGTGCGCGCGGACGAGGTCGAGGAGGCTGCGGATCTTCTCGGTCGTGTGCGGGATGCTCAACGCGACGTGCGCGAGGTCGTTCTCGTCGCAGAGGGCGATGATGTCCGAGGCCGTGGGGCTGAAGGTTTCGACGGTCTCGACGGCGGTGCGGAAGAACTTGTCGCGGTTCCAGATGGCGCAGAGCACCTTCGGGAGGTTGGCCGAGCGGCGCGAACCGGTGAGGCCGGCGACGGCCTTGGCGAGGTCGCTGGAAACCTTGGCGAGGTTGGCTTCGGTGGCGGCGGAGCGGGTCTCGGCCGAAGAGCTCTCGGCGAGCTCCTCGAGGAGGGCCAGCTTGCGCTCGAAGTTCGGGGCGAGTTCGTACTGGGCGAAGAGGTCTTCACCGAGGTCGACCGGGGCTTCGAGGAGGGCGTAGTTGCCGCCCTTGCGCTCAGGGATGAGGATGGCGCGGTCCTTGCGGAGCGCGGCGCGACCCTTGGTCCACCAGGCCTTGAAGGCGGCGGCGCGGTCCTTGCCGGAGGCGAGGGAGGCGAAGTGGACGCGTTCGAGGTTGGCCTCGAGGGCGTAAGAGGAGCATTCGCCCGTCGGGAGCTCGGCGAGCAGGGCCTTCACCAGGCCAGCCGGATCGTCGGAGACGAGGGCCGCGACCTTGGCCTTGCCTTCGTCGGAATAGGCCTGGGCGACGAGGGAGTTGGAGTCGATGATGTCGATCTTACCGCCGAAGAACGCGGCGTCGATCTGGTGGCCTTTCTTGGCCTGTTCAGGGAAGTCGACGGTGAAGCGGTTGGTCGCGGCGTCGAAGGCTCGGATGATGCCGATGCCCCAAGCTTGGTGGAGGCAGAATCCGGTCTGTCCTTCGGATACCTTGGTCTTGGTATTCTCCAGAGCGTTGATTTTTCCACCTTGTGGGTTGGGGGCCTTGTTGCTCATTGCAAAAAGTGGTTTTGGGCATAACAAATCTCACTTGCAAGCAGGAAGGCGGGTCCGCCTTGGACCCCGCCCGATGGCAAGCCCCTCCGACGCGCTGAACCATGGCTTTTAAGCCCGAAAAACCCTCCATTCATGGAGAAACGCCCGATAGCCTCGGGGCCCGTCTCGCCGAGGCTGGTCACCCCCGCTACCGGGCAGGGCAGATCTTTGCCTGGCTCTACCCCAAGCGGGCGGAGAGCGCCGAGGTCATGACGAACCTTCCTGCTAACTTAAGGTCTTGGTTATCAGATAATTACGATTTTTCAGCCACCGAGGTTTTGGGTAAAAAGACGGCTTCGGACGTCACCCAGAAGCTCCTCCAACGTCTCCGGGATGGTTCCTTGATCGAAACGGTCATCATCCGGGCCCCCATGGAGGGGGTGGGGCAGGATAAGTCCCGCCGGACGATCTGCATCTCCACCCAGGTGGGGTGCGCCTATGGCTGCAAGTTCTGCGCGTCCGGCCTCGAGGGCTGGAAGCGCGACCTGTCCGTGGGCGAAATCGTCTCCCAGCTCGTCCAGGTCTGCCGCATCGAAGACCAAGCCGACCCGACCCGCGCCGCGGAGGGGCTCGCTTCCTTCGACAACATCGTGGTCATGGGGATGGGCGAGCCGCTCGCCAATTACGACAACTTGCTGGCCGCCCTCAAGACGGTGAACGCGCCCTGGGGCTTCGGCTTCGGCGCCCGCCGCGTGACCATTTCCACCTCGGGCGTCGTCCCGAAGATCCTCAAGCTGGCCGAAGAGGACCTCGGCTTCCGTCTCGCGATCAGCCTCCACGGGGCCACCAACGAGGTGCGCGAGCAGATCATGCCGGTGAACCGCAAGTACCCGCTCGAACAGCTGATCCCCGCGGCCAAGACCTTCGCCCGCACGCACGGCCGCATGCTGACGTTGGAGTTCATCCTCATCGAGGACATCAACGATTCGCTCGACCAGGCCCGCAAGCTCGCGGCCATCGCGCGCGAACTGCACGCCCATGTGAACTTGATCCCTTACAACACGGTGCAGGGGCTGCCTTGGGTGCGTCCGTCCATCACTCGCCAAGACCGCTTCGTGAAGGAACTCCGCGCGCTCGGGGTGACGGCGACGCTCCGCCGGGAAAAGGGCCATGACATCGATGCGGCCTGCGGTCAGCTCCGTCTCCAGAAGGAGAAGGCGCTCGGCGCCGATCCTTCGCCGCCCGCGGCGGCTTAGGCGGTCAGGCCCGCGACGAACGCGCGGCGATCCGGCGCCTTGAAGAACGCGGTGCCCGCCACGAGCGTGTCCGCGCCGGCCTCGCGGCAGCGCCGGCCCGTCTCCGCGTTCACGCCGCCGTCCACTTCGAGGCGGAAATCGAGGCCGCGCGCGCGCCGTTCAGCCGCCAGGAAGCGGATGCTGTCGAGCACGCTGGGGATGAAGGCTTGGCCGCCGAAGCCCGGGAAGACGGTCATGCAGAGCACGAGGTCGACGGATTCCAAGTAGGGCAGGAGGCGGCGAGGGTCGCCGTCGGGATTCATGGCGATGCCGGCCCGGAGGCCCGCCGCCTTGATCGCCGCCAGCGTCTGCGCCATGTCGTGCTCGGCTTCGATGTGCACGGTGAGGCGCTCCGCGCCGGCTTTGGCGAACGGCGCGATGAAGCGGTCGGGATGCGTCAGCATCAGGTGCACGTCGAAGTGGAGCGACGTGTGCGGACGGAGGTCGGCCACGACTTGCGGGCCGAAGCTGATGTTGGGCACGAAATGCCCGTCCATGATGTCCAGGTGGACCCAGGTCAGGCCGGCGCCTTCGATCGCGCGGATGCCGGCGAGGAACTCGCCATGGTTGGCGGCCAGCAGGGACGGGGCGACGACCGGGGTGGGCATGTTACCAAGCGGTGGTGGCGGCGTCGCGGATCTGCGCCGCGAGGTCGTTCAGGAGGCCCGGCGCGAGGCTGCGTTCTTCGGCGGCGGAGTCGCCCGCCAGCTGCAGCGTCGCCACGGAGGTGAAGGCGCGGTCCTTGAAGAGCACCTTCTGGCCGGCGCCGGTGGTGAGCGTGCAGCGCGCCACGATCGTCACGCGGTAGCTCGAGTAGCTGTAGGCGTCGGTGGACTTGGTCGTCAGGCCGTCGCGCCGGTAGGTGACGAGCTCCACGTCGAGCTTCGCGCCGCCCGGGCCGAGCTGGAGGCGCGGGTCGCGGCCGAGGTCTTCGACGAGTTTTTCCTGGAACACCGCCTGCAGGCCGGGGCGGGCGGTCGCGTTGCGGACCGGCAACACTTCGATGCGGCTGAAGGCCGGCTTCGGGCCGCCGAGCTGGTAGGCGGAGCAGCCGGCGAGGAGCGCGGCGGCGAGGAGAGGGAGGCGGCGCATCAGCGGCGTTCGGTTTCGGTGGCGGACTTCGGCGCTTCCTTGCGGAAGCCCAAGGCGTCGAGTTCGTCGCCGACGGGCGCCGGCTTGGCGTCGACGGTCGTGCGGGGGCGCGGGTACGTGCCCAAGAGGCGGTCGGCGATGGTCTTGGGCGGCGTGGGGTTCGCCTGGATCTCCGCGAGGAGCGTTTCGGCTTCCTTGGCGGCTTCGGTCTCCGGCGCCAGGCTGCGGCACGCGTTGGCCATCAGCTTGGCGGCTTCCGGATTGTTGCGCTGGTACCAGTAGAACTTGCCGAGGTTGAGGCGGGCGCGGGCGGCGCGGTCGCGCAGGGTCTTGATTTGCTCGGCGGACTGCTGCGCGCGGCGGTCCTGCGGGAATTGGTCGGCCAGCGTGCGCCAGTGGTCGGCGGCTTCCAGCGTCGAGGCTTGGTCGAAGTCCGGCCCCATGGATTCGGCGCCACGGAGCTTCGCGAGGCGTTCCAGGGCCTCCGCGGCGTACTTGGAGGCGGCGTAATCGCTCACGATGCGCTCCAGCATTTCGTTGTAGATCTCCTTGCGGTCCTCGCGTTCGGCGAGGCGGGCGGCGTGGATGAGGCTTTCCTCCGCGAGCGCGCCGTTGGGGGCGACCTTGAGGATCTTGTCGTAGATCGTCAGCGCGTGCAGCGGGTCCTTGAACCACGGGAACCAACCGCCGAGGTAGCGCCGCTCGCCGCGCTCGTATTGGCCCGCCAGGTCGAACGCGGCCTGCACGGCTTCACCGAAGCCGGCGAAGTTCGCGTGGCTCTTGTAGAGGGCGTCGAGGTCGGCTTCGGCGTTGTCGAGCTGGCCGCGGAGCGCGTAGAGGCGGGCTCGGCCGAGGAGCGCGACGGCTTCCGCGTCGGTGCCGGCTTCGTTCTCGATGAGCTGGTTCCAGAGCGCGAAGGCGGCGCGGTCTTCGCGCATGATCGCCAAGTTCTCCGCCTGGTCGATGGTCTTCAGGACGGCGTCCGTCCGGCTCGCGGGGCGGACGTCGGAGGCGGTGCCGGGCTTGAGGCGCCAGCCGCCGTCGACATGGATGAGTTCAGCTGCGACCGTCAGGCTCAGCAGGCAGCAGGCTGCGAGGAAGGTTTTAGCGACGAGGTTCATGCCAGCGGAGAAGGGTTGCGCCCCAGGTGAGGCCGGAGCCGAAGGCGACCAGCAGGACGAGGTCGCCGTGCTTGATCTTGCCGTTCCGCCAAGCCTCTTCAAGGGCCAGCGGGATCGAGGCCGCGGAGGTGTTGCCGTAGCGTTCGAGGTTCGAGGGGAAGCGGTCCAGGCCGACGTTCAGTTGGCTGGCGACGGCTTCCAAGATGCGGGAGTTCGCTTGGTGCGGGATGAACCAGGCGACTTCGTCGGAGCTCACGCCGCATTGGGCCAAGACGCGTTGGCAGGACTCCGACATCACGCGGACGGCGAGCTTGAAGACTTCCTTGCCGTTCATGCGCAAGCAGTGCTCGCGGGCGGCCAAGGTCTCCGCGGTGGCCGGCTTGGCGGAGCCGCCGGCGACGCAATGGATGAGCTCGGCGTTGACGCCGTCGGAACCCAGCAGGTTGCCGAGGATGCCGACGCCTGGGGTGTCCGTCGCTTCGATGACCGCCGCGCCGGCGCCGTCGCCGAAGAGGACGCAGGTCGTGCGGTCTTGCCAGTCGACGACGTTGGAGAGCTTCTCCGCGCCGACGACGAGGGCTCGGCGGTAGCGGCCGGAGCGCAGCATGTCGGTGCCGACTTGCAGGGCGAAGACGAAGCCGGAACAAGCGGCCGAGACGTCGAAGGCCGGGATGTCGCGGCGGAGGCCGAGCTTGGCTTGCAGCAGGCAGGCGGTCGAAGGGAAGGGGACGTCCGGCGTCATCGTCGCCACGATGAGCAGGTCGATGTCGGCCGGCGTGAGGCCCGCGTTCTGCAGGGCTTGAGCTGCGGCTTTCGCGCCCATGTCGGACGGGTTCTCACCGGGGCCGGCGATGCGGCGTTCGGAGATCCCCGAGCGGGTCTTGATCCACTCGTCGTTGGTGTCGACGATCTTGGACAGGTCGTCGTTGGTCAACTTCCGCTCCGGGGCGTGGACTCCGACGGAGCGGATGAAGACTGATAGCGCAGCAGAGCTCATCAAGGCCTGTGAGGAAAGACCCGCCGGGGCGGGAAGGGAACACTAAAACCTTAGACGACCTCGGGGTTGGCCGAAATCACCGCGTTTGCCTCGGCTAGCCCCGTCAGCATGCGCTGGCCGGTGCCATGGCCGAGGGCTTCGAAGCCTAGGCGGATGGCGCTGGCGATGCCTTGCCGATTGCTGGAACCGTGCGCCTTCATGACGAGGCCGCCCAAGCCGAGCAGGGGGGCTCCGCCGTAGCGTTCCGGCTTCAGCTTGCCTTTGAGGTCGCGGAGCAAGGGGAACATGGCGATGCCGCCGGCCAAGTAGACCGGGTTGCGCTTCACCTTGCTGCCGATCATGTCGCGGACCATGTAGACCAAGCCTTCCAAGGTCTTGAGGATCACGTTGCCGGTGAAGCCGTCGGTGACGACGACGTCGCAGCAGTCGCCGAAGACGTCGAAGCCTTCCACCGGGCCGACATAGTTGATCTTGTCGCCCATGGCCTTGAGCAAGGCGTGCGTGCGGTTGATGCGCGCGCCGCCCTTGCCTTCTTCGGTGCCGACGGTGAGGAGGCCGACGCGGGGGCTGGCGATGCCCAGCGCGCTCTGCGCGTAGATGGAGCCGAGGACGGCGTTATGGAGGAGGTGCTCGGCCTTGGCTTCGGGGTTGGCCCCGACGTCGAGCATGACGAAGTGGCCTTCCCGGCGCGGCATGATCGCCGCGAGGGCCGGGCGTTCGGCGCCTTCCATCGCGCGGACCTTGATGGTGCCGGCCGCGACGAGGGCCTTGGTGTTGCCGGTGGAAACGACGGCGGAGACTTCGCCCGCCTTGAGCATTTCCAAGGCGATCACCATGGAGGAGTCGCGCTTGGACTTGATCACGGTCATCGCGGCGTCGTCGGGATTGACCACGCCAGGCGCATGGCGGAACTGCACCCGCTTGTTGTTCAGGATGCGGTTATCCATCGCCAAGAGGCGCAGGTTGTCCTCGTGGCCGACCAAGATGAGCGTGTCGTCGGGACCGACGATGCCTTCGCGAATAGCCAAGGCCGCCGCGGCGACCGCTTCCGCGGGACCGAGGTCACCGCCCATGCAGTCTAAGGCAATCTTATGGCCGACGGGCGGGGTGACTTCGCTCATGTGCTACGGGCGTGGGCCCGGAAAGGGCTTAGGCCTCGGTGTCGAGGACCTGACGACCGCGGTACTTCCCCGTGGTGGGGTCGACGCGGTGGGAGCGGCGGAGCGCGCCGGATTCAGCGTCACGCACGAGCTTGGGAGCGCGGAACTGGTTGGCGCCACGACGGAGGCGGCTGCGACGCTTGGACTGTTTACGTTTCGGATTTGCCATGGTTCTACGCTGGGATGAGGGTCGGTTCTACTCCTCCACCCCCCTCGGTCAAGCCCCCTTTCAAGGGCTTGCACCCAGACCGGGGTGGGATTGGCTGTTTTCATGGCTTTAGCCCCTGCGCTTTTTCTCGATCGGGACGGAAATCTCATCGAGGACCACCACCACACCTGCGAGGTGCACCAAATCAGCCCGATTTCCGGGGTGAAGGCCGCTTTGGAGGCCTGCCTGACGGCTGGCTACCGGCTGTTCATCCTGACCAATCAGAGCGGGATCAATCGGGGTAAGTTCACCTGGAGCCAATACCATGCCTGCAACCGCCGGATGCTTGCGCTGCTGGATTTGCCCACCCCAGGCATTCTTGAGATCAAGGCCGCCCCCGAACGCCCCGATGAGCCTTCGGTCTATCGTAAGCCGAGTCCGCAGTTCATCTTGGAGATGATCGCCAAATACCAGCTGGACCCCGCGCGCTGCTGGATGGTCGGCGACCGCGTCACCGATTGGGACGCAGGCAAGAACGCCGGCATCCGCTCCTGTGCGGTGCGCAGCGGGGCGGGTCGTCCCGAGGATTTCGCCTACGCCGAAGCCCAGGGCTTCACGATCCGCGCCGACTTCCCTGCTTTCGTCCAGGCCGACCTCGGCTTGAAGTTCTGAAAATAAAAAAGGACGAACCCGGAGGTTCGTC
Source organism: Verrucomicrobiota bacterium (assembly GCA_041180425.1). Taxonomy (GTDB): domain Bacteria; phylum Verrucomicrobiota; class Verrucomicrobiia; order Opitutales; family UBA953; genus UBA953. The sequence continues at coordinate 545 of JBEGRN010000007.1, read as the reverse complement.
CTTTTGCAGTTATTCCCTAGGGAATTAGGCCTTCGGCGCGGGGGCGTCGGGGCAGTTAGGGCACTTCTTCTCGCCGTCCTTCTTGGCCGGGGCGTCTTCAGCGGTGGCCGGAGCAGCCGGGGCAGCCGGGGCCTCCTTCTTGTCCTTGTCGCACTTCTTGGGGCACTCGTCAGCGCAGAGCATGGCGGTGGGCTTGGGCTTCTCGGCAGGGCAAGGGCACTTGTCGCAATCCTTCTTCGCTGGAGCTTCTTCCGCGGCGACGAGGGCCTTCGGGGCCGGAGCGTCCGGGCAGTTGGGGCACTTCTTTTCGCCATCCTTCTTGGCCGGGGCTTCTTCGGAGACGATCAAGGCCTTCGGCGCGGGGGCGTCGGGGCAGTTAGGGCACTTCTTTTCGCCGTCCTTCTTGGCCGGGGCTTCTTCCGCGAAAGAAACGGCAGCAGCGAGCGCGAGCACGCTGGCGGAGGTGAGGAGGAGCTTGAGGAACTTGTTGTTCATAGGAGGGACTTACATTCTGGGCGGAACCGGCCTCCTGTCAATGGCCGCAC
>JBEGRN010000006.1:0-19030 GCA_041180425.1 Verrucomicrobiota bacterium | reverse complement strand
CCGTTGCCGATGCCCCGCTGGGTGATCTGTTCGCCCAACCACAGCATGACGATGGAGCCAGCGGTCAGGAGGGTCACGCCGAGGCAGACGAAGAGCGTCTTGTTCTCCATGACGACGATCTGGCCGGTGAAGCTGCCCAAGCCGAGGGCTTGGCCCACCTTGGTCGGATTGCAGAAGGCCCCCAAGAGGAGCGCCGACTGGACGACCGCGATGATGATCGTGAGGTAGCGGGAATACTGGGCGACCTTTTGGCGGCCGACTTCACCTTCCTGCTGCAGACGGGCGATCGAAGGGACGACCGCCGACATCAGCTGCATGATGATCGACGCGCTGATGTAGGGCATGATGCCCAGCGAGAAGATCGCGCCCTTGAGGAGCGCGCCGCCCGTGAACATGTTATACATGGCCACCACGCCGCCCGACGCCTTGTCGGACATCGAGTGGTAGTAGTCCATGATGTCCTTCGGGTCGATGCCCGGGAGCGGGATGTTCGCGCCGATGCGCGCCACGAACACGAGGGCCACCGTCGCGAGCAGACGGGCCCTCAGTTCAGGAATCCTCCAGCAATTGGCAAAAGCCGAAAACATCGCGGAAGGCGTCTTTCCGGAGATTACTCAGCCTTCGCTGCCGCGACCGCGAGCTCGATGACCTTGCCGCCGGCGGCGACGATCTTCTGCTTGGCGGCTTCGGAGAAACGATGGGCCGAAACGGTGACGGCGCGGGTGATCTCGCCCGTACCCAGCACCTTGAGGAGCGGGGCGTTGGAGCGGAGCACGCCTTGGGCCTTGAACTCGGCGAGACCGAGGGTCTTGCCTTCGAGCGCGTCGATGTCGCGGAGGTTCACCACGGCGTAGTCGACACGGTTCACGTTCTTGAAGCCACGGTGCGGGAGACGACGGTAGAGCGGCATCTGACCACCTTCGAAACCAGGGCGATGACCGCCACCGGAACGGGCCTTCATACCCTTGTGGCCACGACCAGAGGTCTTACCGTGACCGGTACCGCGACCGCGGCCGAGGATCTTGTGACGGTGAGTGGAGCCCTTGATGGCGGGCAGAGAATGGAGCTTCATAGGTGTTGGTTCCGCTTAGGAGCGGAGGGACTTGATTTGTTCGAGGGTGCGGAGCTGGGCGAGACCATCGAGGGTCGCCTTGACGATCGCCTGCGGGTTGTTCGAACCCATGGACTTCGAGAGGACGTCCTTCAGGCCGACCACTTCGAGGACAGCGCGGACGCCACCGCCGGCGATGAGGCCGGTACCCGGCGAAGCCGGACGGAGCATGACGACGCCACCATCGGCGCGGCCGATGACTTCGTGCGGAATGGTGTTGTTGCGGAGGTTGACGCGGACGAGGGCACGGTGGGCGCGGTCGGTGCCCTTGCGGATCGCATCGGGCACTTCCTTCGCCTTGCCGTAACCGACACCGACGCGGCCCTTGCCATCACCCGCCACGACCAGCGCGGCGAAGTTGAAGCGACGGCCGCCTTTGACGACCTTCGAGCAACGGTTGATGTGGACGACCTTGTCGTTGTATTCGGAAGCAGGAGCGTCGTTGCGGTTGTCGCGACGGGGACCACGGGGGCCACCAGGGCCGCCCGGACCACGACGGTTGTTGTTGCCGCCAGGACCACGGCGTTCGCCGCCAGGGCCGGAACCGGCGTTACCAGCAGGGGCGGCCGGGGCCGCGGCATTCTTGGTTTCTTCGCTCATGGAATTTTATTAGAAGAGGAGGCCGGCGGCGCGGGCGGCATCGGCGAACGCCTTGACGGCGCCATGGTAACGACGACCAGCGCGGTCGAAGACCACGGTGGTGAGGCCGGCGGCCTTGGCCTTCGCGCCGAAGGCGGCACCGAAGGCGGTGGCACCCTTGACGGTCGGACGCAGCTTCTGGCCGCGGAGCTCCTTCGAGGTCGTGGACGTGGCCACGAGGGTCACGCCGCGGTCGTCGTCGATCGCTTGGGCGTAGAGGTGGAGGTGCGTCAGCTTGAGGGCGAGACGCGGACGGGCGGCGGTGCCTTGCACCGTCTTGCGGATGCGCCAGCGGCGCTTCTGCGCGAGCAGGTTCTTCTTGGAAATGTTCATGAAGGTAGGTGGCTAGCGGGTTAGGCGGTCTTCTTGCCTTCCTTGCGGCGGACGTATTCGCCTTCGACGCGAACACCCTTGCCCTTATAAGGCTCGACCGGCTTGTAGAGTTTGATGGAGGCGGCGACCTGGCCGACCATGTGGCGGTCCGCGCCGGAGATCACGAGCTTCGTGCCGTCGGTGACGACGACCGAAACGCCCGCGGGAACCGTGTAGCGGATCGGGTGGGAGTAGCCGAGGGCGAGGTCAAGGACGTTGCCCTTGAGGGCGGCCTTGAAGCCGACGCCTTCGATGAGGAGGGTCTTGCTGTAACCCTTTTCCACGCCTTCCACCATGTTGCGGATGATGGCGCGGGTGGTGCCGAAGAGAGGACCAGCGTCCTTCTTCTCGGAGAGGTCGGCGACCTGGACGACAGACTTGTCGACGGTCACGCCGATCTGCGCGGGGAACGTGTGCGAAAGCTTACCCTTCGGGCCTTCGATGGAGATGGTCTTGCCGTTGACCGCGACCTTGACGGAAGCGGGGACGGGGACGGGCTGTTTGCCGATGCGGCTCATGACTTGATAGTTGGGGGGTTGGGTTACCAGACCTTGGCGAGGAGCTCGCCGCCGACCTTCTGGCGACGGGCCTCGGCGTCGGTCATGACGCCACGGGAGGTGGTGAGGATGGAGACGCCCATGCCGCCGATGACCTTGGGCACGGTGGTGTAGCCGGCGTAGACGCGGCGACCAGGGGTCGAGACGCGCTCGATGCTGGTGATGGCGGGGACGCCGGAGACGTACTTGAGGGTGAGCTCAAGGACGGGCTTTTCTTCGCGCTCGGCCTTGCGGAAGCTGGCGAGGTAGCCGGACTCCGTGAGGATGCGGGCCACGCCTTCGCGGAGGCGCGACCACTGGACGACAACCGTGGCCTTCTCGGCCTTGGATGCGTTGCGGATGGAGGTCAGGAAATCCCCGATGGTATCGTTAGAAGCGGACATAGTCGTTGCGGTCGGAGGTTACCAGGATGCCTTGGTGACGCCAGGGATCTGGCCGCCGAGGGCGAGTTCGCGGAAGGTGATACGGGAGAGGCCGAACTTGCGGATGAACGCACGCGGACGACCGGAGATGGAGCAGCGGTTCTTGTGACGGACCTTGGACGAGTTGCGGGGCAGCTCGGTGAGCTTGCGCTGGGCAGCGTAGAACTCTTCTTCGGTGGTCTTCGGGCTGAGGAGGATCGCCTTGAGCTCAGCGCGCTTGGCAGCGTGCTTGGCGACGAGGCGGTCGCGCTTGAGGGCGCGCTGGATGACGGACTTCTTGGCCATACTGGTTTTGTAAGCTGGGGGTTAGGCCTTCGCGGTGGCGGCGGCTTCGGTGGCGGCGGAGGAGCGGCGGAACGGCATGCCGAGCATGCGGAGGAGTTCGCGGCCTTCGTCGTCGGTCTTGGCGGTCGTCACGATGACGACGTCCATGCCGATGTTCGCGCGCTGCGAACCGTCAGCCTGGGTTTCCGGGAAGATGGTGTGGTCGACGATGCCGAGGGAGTAGTTGCCACGGCCGTCGAGGCGGTTGCCGACGCCGCGGAAGTCGCGGATCATCGGGAGGGCCACCGCGGTGAGGCGGAGGAGGAATTCCCACATGCGGGCGCCACGGAGGGTGACCATGCAGCCGAGCGGCATGCCTTGGCGGACCTTGAAGCTCGCGACGCTCTTGGAAGCGTAGGTGATGACCGGCTTCTGGCCGGACAGCTTGGTGATCTCCTTCACGACTTCGGCCATGTGGGCCTTGTCGGCTTCAGCCTTGAAGGCCGAATTGAGGACGATCTTGGTGAGGTTCGGGACCTGGTGGACGTTCTTGTAACCGCGGGCCTTGATGAGCTCGGGGACGACCTTCTCGAGGTAGACCTTCTTAAGGTAGGGCTTGGTGGACATCTTTGTGTAAATCTCGGGTGGTTTCGTCAGGGTTACTTGGCGGCCTTCTTAGCCGGCTTCTTGGCGCGACGGGCGTCCCAGAGGGAGCCGAGCATCACGTTGGAGCGATGGATCGGGGCTTCCTTTTCGGTGATGCCGCCGGTGCCTTCCTGCGTGCGCTTCAGGTGGCGCTTGACGAGGTTGAGGCCCTTGATGGTGACGCGTTCAGCGGCACGGTCGTAGGAGAGGATTTCACCGCGCTTGCCCTTGTCGGCGCCGGCGATGACGACGACTTCGTCGCCTTTCTTGATATCAGTCTTGGACATGGCGATTAAAGGACCTCGGGAGCGAGGGAGATGATCTTCATGAAGTTCTTGCCGCGGAGCTCGCGGGCGACGGGCCCGAAGATGCGGGTACCCTTCGGGTTGCCGTTGTCGTCCAGGATGACGACGGCGTTGGAATCGAAGCGCAGGTAGCTGCCGTCGTTGCGACGGATCGGGGCGACGGTGCGGACGATGACGGCGCGGACGACGCTACCCTTCTTGCACTGGGCGTCGGGGGTGGAGTCCTTGACGGAGCAAATGACGACGTCGCCGATGCCGGCGGTGTCGGTGATCTGGCCGAGGCGGCGGATCATCTGGACCTGACGGGCGCCGGTATTGTCGGCGACGTCGAGTCGGGAAAGCATCTGTAGCATAAAAGGTAGTGTTTAGGGGTTAGCCGTCGATCGACTGGGCGGCGATCTTCGCGGCTTCGACGACGCGGATGACGCGCCAGCGCTTGAGCTTGGACAGGGGGCGGGTCTCCATGATCTCGACCTTGTCGCCCACCTTGCACTCGTTCTTCTCGTCATGGGCGTGGAGCACGGTGCGGCGCTTCACTTCCTTGCCGTAAACGGGGTGAAGGACGGTGTATTGGAAATTAACCTTCACAGACTTGTCGCCCGAACGGGTGGCGACGAAGCCGATGAGGGTCTTGCGGTTGGAGCGGGTCTCGGACATCGGAATTAGGGATTTTTAAGGGTTACTTGGCGGCGGTGGCCTTGGCCTTCAGCACGGTCAGGCATCGGGCGATGTCAGCGCGGAGGAAACGGAAGCGGGCAGAGTTCTCGACCGCGCCGGTCGCCTTGCGAAGACGGAGCTGGAGGAGTTCCTCACGGGCTTCGCGCACGCGCTTCTGGAGCTCAGCGGCGGCCAGAGGACGCAGCGCGGAAGCGGCGGAAGGCTTGCCTTTTTGGTAGGTACGCATCGGGAAAAGAGGTCAGTTATGGGTGAGGAAGGCCTTAGGCATCAATACTTTTCGAGTTCTTCGCGGGCCAGGAAGCGGCAGCGGACCTGCAGCTTGGTGTCGGCCAGGCGCATGGCCTCGCGGGCGACGGTGATCGGCACGCCGGCGACCTCGAAAAGCATGGTGCCGGGCTTGATGACGGCCACGTAGTACTCGACGCTACCCTTACCAGAGCCCATTCGGACTTCGGCCGGCTTCTTGGTCACCGGGGTGTGCGGGAAAACGCGCATCCACATCTTGCCCTTGCGCTTCAGGGCGCGGGAGATGGCGATACGGGCAGCCTCGATCTGGTTGGCGGGGATACGGGCACGGTCCAGGGACTGGATGCCGAAATCGCCGAAAGCGAGGGTGTTGCAGGTCGTGGCATTACCGCGGATCTTGCCTTTGCGGTGTTTGCGCCACTTGGTGCGGGCGGGTTGAAGATTGGCCATGGAAGCGGGTCTTTAGTTCGAGGGTTACGCGGGCGGTTTAGAACTCGGAGTCCTTGGCGCAGATCCAGCACTTGATGCCGAGCTTGCCGTAGAGGGTGCGGGCTTCGGCGAAGCCGTAGTCGATGTTCTCGCGGAGGGTGTGGAGGGGGACGCGACCGACGCGAGCGGACTCGACGCGGGCGATTTCAGCGCCACCGAGGCGGCCGCCGAGGCGGAGACGGATGCCATCGGCACCGTTCTGCATCGTGGACTGGATGGCCTTCTTCATGGCGCGGCGGAAGGAGATGCGGCGCTCGAGCTGGAGGGCGACGTTCTCGGCGACGAGCTGGGCCACGAGGTCGGGGCGCTTCACTTCGTTCACTTCGAGCATGACGTCGTCGGCCTTGGCCTTGCCGGCCACGGCGGCGATCTCCTCGCGGAGCTTCTTGAGCTCATCGCCCTTGCGGCCGATGACGACGCCCGGGCGGGCGGTCCAGATGCGGACGCGGACCTTGGAGCCGGCGCGTTCGATGAAGATGCGGGGCACGGCGGCCTGGCGGAGCTTTTCCTTGAGGAACTCGCGGATGCGGTAGTCCTCGAGGATGTTGCGGGCGAAGGCGCCATCGCGCTTCGTCGCGAACCAGCGAGATTCCCAGTTGCGGCGGACGGCTAGACGGAAGCCGATCGGATTTACTTTCTGTCCCATTGTGTGGTTTGTAAGGGGTTACTTGGTGGCCGAGCCCAGCGCGATGCGGATGTGGCTCATGGACTTGTGGATCGGGTGGGCCGAGCCGCGGGCGGCGGGCATCGAGCGCTTGAGCACCGGGCCCTGGTTCACCGTGGCGGAGACGACGACGAGGTCGGCGCTGGAGAGCTGGTGGTTATTCTCCGCGTTGGCGATCGCGCTGGCCAAGGTCTTGGACAGGAGGCGGGCCGACTTGCGGGGGATGAAGCGGAGGAGCTGGACGGCTTCCTCGGCAGGGAGACCCTGGATTTGGCGGGCGACTTCGCGCACCTTCTGGGGCGACATGCGGGCAAAACGGGTGAGAGCGTGGACTTCCATGACGGTTATAAAAGGGTGTTTGGGTTAGATGCGGGGATTAGCGCGGAGAGTAACGGTGTCGCCCGGATTGATGCGGGCGCCGCCGTCGAGCGAAAGGATCAGGGCCACGGCGCGGTGCTCGGAAGCATCCGCGACGACAATCGAGCCGAAGGCCTGGCCGGCGCGGGAGACCGTGCAAACGGCACCCGGGCGGAGACCCGCGTCGTAACCGCTGGCGAGGACCACGAGGTCCGCGCTGCGACCGACGACGACTTCGACGACGTTGGCCTGACCATTCGACTCGGCCGACCCCAACGTACGGCTGCCCGCGCACACCGCGGCAGCGGAGGCGAGCAGGACCGACATGGAGAGGGCGAAGCGCATGAACAGGATTACTGGGCTTCCTTGCGAGAAGGCTGGGTGTGCTGGCGGAACGTGCGCGTCGGAGCGAACTCGCCGAGCTTGTGGCCGACCATGTTTTCCGTCACATAGACGGGGACGAAGGCCTTGCCGTTGTGGACTTCCAGGTTGAGGCCGATGAAATCCGGGGTGACGGTCGAACGACGGGACCAGGTCTTGATCGGCTTGCGGCTGTTGGCCTTCTGGGCCACCACAACCTTGTCGACGAGATGCGGGTCGACGAAGAAACCTTTTTTACGAGAGCGTGCCATGTGCTTGGGTGACGTTTAAGGGTTAGACCTTCTTCACCTTGCGGCCGTTGCGGCGCAGGATGATCTGGTTGTTCGAAGCCTTGGCCTTGGTGCGCGTCGGGAAACCCTTCGCGAGCTGACCCCAAGGGGACTTGAGGTGCTGGCGACCGCCGCCACCCTTCTTCTTACCGCCGCCACCGCCGTTCGGGTGGTCGACCGGGTTCATGGACATACCACGCTGGCGCGGACGGATGCCCTTCCAGCGGCTGCGACCGGCCTTACCGAGGCTGGCGTTGTGGTGATCGACGTTGCCGACGATGCCGACGGTGGCGCGGCAATCGGCGTTGATGTAACGCTGTTCGCCGGAAGGCATGCGCAGGATGGCGCGGTCGGCTTCGATGCCGAGGAGCTGGGCGAAGCCGCCGGCCGAACGGGCGACCTGGGCGCCCTTGCCGGGCTCGAGCTCGATGCAGTGGATGAAGGTCGCCGGAGCGATCAGGCGCAGCGGCAGCGAGAGACCCGGGGTCAAACGTTCCTGCGGCTTGGTGGTGCTGACGACGACGTCGCCGACCTTGAGGCCATCCGGAGCGAGGATGTAGGTGTGGGTCTTGTCGGCGTACTCGAGGAGAGCCAGGTGGGCGGTGCGGTTCGGATCGTACTCGATGCGGAGCACGGTGGCCGGAGCGTCCAGACGGTCGCGACGGAAGTCGATGGTGCGGTAGAGCTTCTTATGGCCTCCCCCGCGACGGCGGGAAGTGATGCGGCCGTAGCAGTTACGGCCCATGGCGCGGTGATTGCTCTCCGTGAGGGAGCGCTCGGGGCGACCAGGGTGCAGGCCCTCGGTCTTCACGCGAACGAGGAAGCGCGTGCCGGGGGTGATAGGACGATGGGTGACGATGGACATGGCTGGGTCTACTCCGAGAATTAGGCGAGGGAGATGACGTCGCCCTTCTTCAGGGTGACGATGGCGCGACGGGAGCGGGTCTCTTGGTAGACCGAGCCACCGCTGAGGCGGCTGCGGCGCATCTTGCCCTTGCGGACGAGGATGTTCACCTTGAGGACGGACACCTTGAAGGCGGCCTCGATGGCGGTCTTCACCTGGGCGCGGTCGCAACCGGGCAGGATCTCGAAGACGTACTTGTTGGCTTCAGCCAAGCCGGAGGCCTTTTCCGTGAGGATCGGGCGGCTGATGATATCGGAAGCGGGCTTCATTGTTCGATTAGTTCTTGGTGCGCTCGAGCACCTTGGTGAGGCCTTCAAGGGTGATCAGGACGCGAGGCGTCTTGACGAGGTCGAGGGCGTTGAGGTTGGAGGAGTTGGAGAACAGCGCGCGGCTGATGTTGCGGCTGGCGCGGAGGACTGGCTCGCTCCAGGTGCTGTCGACGACCAGGAGGCGCTTGCCTTCCGGGCTGACGTTCTTGAGCACCTTGGCGAAGAGGGCGGTCTTCGGCTTGGCCACTTCGAAGCGCTCGATGACGGCGAGGCCGCCTTCGTTGGCGAGGTCGAAGAGGGCGCGCTGGAGCGCGATCTTCTTGGCCTGGACGGTGATGGTCTTGGACCAGTCGCGCGGACGCGGACCGAAGACGATACCACCCTTGTAGAGCTGGGGAGCGCGCTTGTCGCCGTGGCGGGAACCGCCGGAGCCCTTCTGCGGGAGCATCTTCTTACCAGAACCAGCGACTTCGCCGTAATCCTTGGTCTTCGAGGTGCCCTGGCGCTTGTTGGCCTGGTAGGAGACGATGACCTGCTTCAGCAGGGCGACGCCCTTGTCGCCTTCGAAGGAAGGGAGGTCGAATTCCTTCTCGGAGAAGGAGGAACCGTCGGACTTGTAAACTTTGAGCTTCATGGCTGCGTACGTGCGTTAGGGGTTACTTGGACTTCTTGGCAGGACGGACGAGCACAAGCTCGCCGTTGGCGCCGGGGAAGCTGCCCTTGATGAGGAGGAGGTTCTTCTCGGCGAGCACCTGCACGACGCGAAGGTTCTGGACGGTACGCTGCACGGAGCCCATGTGGCCCGGCATGCGCTTGCCCTTGAAGACGTGACCCGGGGTCTGGCGCATACCGATCGAGCCGATACGGCGGTGCATCATGTGACCGTGGGAGTCAGGCTGACCGTCCATGTTGTGGCGCTTCATGACGCCCTGGAAGCCACGGCCCTTGACGGTGCCGATGACGTCGACCATCTGGCCGACGGTGAACTTCTCGACGGTGAAGACGTCGCCGACCTTGACTTCAGGAGCGGCCGAGAGGCGGATTTCCTGGAGGTGGCTGACCGGCGAGACGCCGGCCTTCTTGAGGTGGCCGAGTTCGGCGCCGGAGAGACGGCTCTCCTTCTGTTCGCCGAAGCCGATCTGCACGGCGTTGTAACCGTCGCTGAGGACGGTCTTGACCTGCGTCACGGGACACGGGCCGGCTTGGACGACCGTAACAGGGACGAGGTTGTTCTCCCCGTCGTATACCTGGGTCATTCCGATTTTCTTACCGAGTAGTTGGTGCTTCATTTTCTAAGAGGCAGGTGATTCCTTGCGGAATCTTTAGGTCAGTGATGACCTGCGTTAGGCTTTGGATGTCCTTGCGGAATCTTGGTCCTGTCGTAGGGTCGCTTGGCGCCTGCTTTGGGGTTGAGGTTGAAGGTGAGGGTTTAGGCGATGATGTTGAAATTCACGCCCGAGGGCATGTTGAGCTTACGCAGCTCATCGACCGTCTGCGCGTTCGGCTCGATGATCTCGATCAGACGCTTATGCGTGCGGATCTCGAACTGGTCCATCGACTTCTTGTCGACGTGCGGCGAACGGTTGACGGTGAGACGCTCGATCGAGGTCGGGAGGGGGACGGGGCCCGAAACACGGGCGCCGGTGCGCTTGGCGGTGTCGACGATCTCGTTGGCGGAGTGGTCCACCATGCGGTAGTCGAAGCCCTTGAGCTTGATGCGAATCTTGGTTTTGCTGGCCATCTTGGGAGGAAGTTGTGGGGGTTAGGTGCGGGCAGGGGCGCGCGAGGAAGTCTCGACGACCTGCTTAAGAATCTGCTCAGGGACGCGCTCGTAGTTGGCGGGTTCCATCGAGTAGGAGGCGCGGCCCTTGGAGAGGGAGCGGACGTCCGTCGAGTAACCGAACATTTCGGCGAGAGGCACGCGGGCGTCGATGTTGCAAAGGCCGCCCTTGGTGTCCATGCCCTGGATCTGGCCACGACGACGGTTCAAGTCGCCCATGATGTCGCCCTGGTATTCTTCCGGGGTCACGACTTCGACCTTCATGATGGGCTCCAGCAGCTGGGGCTTGGCGTCCTTCATGGCGTCCTTGAACGCGAAGATGCCGGCCATCTTGAACGCCATTTCGTTCGAGTCCACTTCGTGGAAGGAACCGAAGACGATGCTGACCTTGTAGTCGATCACCGGGTAGCCGGCGATGGTGCCGTTCTTGGCGGCATCCTTGATGCCTTCGATGGTCGGCTTGATGAATTCCTTCGGGATGACGCCACCCACGATTTCGTTGATGATTTCTTCGCCAGGAGCGCCCGGGAGACGAGCGGAACCGGGGTTCGGCTCGAGCTTGATTTCCACGTGGCCGTACTGGCCCTTACCACCGGACTGGCGGATGAACTTGCCCACGCCTTCGGCCTTGGCCGTGATGGTTTCGCGGTAGGAAATCTGCGGCTTGCCGGACTTCGCTTCGACGCGGAATTCGCGCTTGAGGCGGTCGACGATGATTTCGAGGTGGAGCTCGCCCATGCCCGAGATGAGGGTCTGGCCGGTTTCCGGATTCGAAGTGACGCGGAAGGTCGGGTCTTCCTGAGCGAGGCGCTGCAGGCCGATGGAGAGGCGTTCCTGGTCGCCCTTCGAGTTGGGCTCGATGGACATCGAGATCACCGGCTCGGCGAAGGTGGTCTTCTCGAGGACCAAGTCGTCTTCGGCGGTGAGGGTGTCGCCGGTGGCGATGTCCTTCGGGCCGATGATGGCGCAGATGTCACCGGAGTAGGCGACGTCGATTTCTTCGCGGTCCATCGCACGGAGCAGAACGATGCGGGAGACGCGTTCGTTCTTGCGGGTGCGCGGGTTGTAGAGGGCTTCGCCCTTCTTGAGCTGACCGCGGTACACGCGGTAGAAGACGAGCTGGCCGACGTGCGGGTCGGACCAGAGCTTGAAGCAGAGGCCGGTGACCTTGGCCTTGTCGTCCGGACCGATGGCGATTTCCGTGTCGCCACCATCGACGAAGGCCTTCTGGGGGCGCATGTCGACGGGGGACGGGAGGAAGTCGACGACGCAGTCGAGGAGCATCTGGACGCCCTTGTTCTTGAAAGCAGAACCCGGGATGACGCCGATGAAGTTGAGGGAGAGGGTGGCCTTACGGATGCCGGTGCGCATCTCGTCGATGGTCACTTCCTGGCCATCCAGGTACTTGGCGGCGAGGACGTCGTCGAAGTCGGCCAAGCCTTCGATGAGCTTGGTGCGCCATTCGGCGGCTTCCTTCTTCTGGCCTTCAGGGATTTCGACCGTGTTGTACTTCATCCCCTTCGGGTCGGTCTCGTCGTAGACGTAGGCGACGTTCTTGATGAGGTCGATCATGCCCTTGAACTCTTCGCCCTGGCCGATCGGGATGAAGAGCGGGTGGGCGTTGCCCTTCAGCTTGGTGCGGATGTCGTCGACCGCGCCGAAGTAATCGGCACCGGTACGGTCCATCTTATTGACGAAGGCGACGCGCGGGACGCCGTACTTGTTCATCTGGCGCCAGACCGTTTCGGACTGGGGCTGCACGCCGGCGACGGCGCAGAAGACGGCGACGGCACCATCGAGGACGCGCAGGGAGCGCTCCACCTCGGCCGTGAAGTCCACGTGGCCAGGGGTGTCGATGATGTTGATGCGGTGGTCGATGTTGGCGAAGTGACCTTCCTTCGTCTTCCAGCCCGCGGAAATAGCGGCCGCGGTGATCGTGATGCCACGCTCGCGCTCCTGCTCCATCCAGTCGGTGGTCGCGGTGCCATCATGGACTTCGCCCATCTTGTGGACGACGCCCGTGTAGAAGAGAATGCGTTCCGTGGTGGTCGTCTTGCCGGCGTCGATGTGCGCAGCGATGCCGATGTTGCGCGTGTGCTCCAAGGGGAACGCGCGGGACGAAGAGTTGAGCTCGGAAAGTTTAGCCATGGTCGGAACCAAGTATCGGACGAAAGAAGAAAGGGCGGATTACCAGCGGAGGTGGGCGAAGGCACGGTTGGCCTGAGCCATCTTGTGCGTTTCTTCGCGCTTCTTCACGACGTTGCCGGTGTTGTTGTAGGCATCGACGATTTCGGAGGCGAGGGCTTCGGCCATCGGGGAACCCTTGCGGCCTTGGGCAGCGAGGACGACCCAGCGGAGGGCGATGCTGTTCTGGCGCTCGTGGCTGACTTCGACCGGGACCTGGTAGGTGGCACCACCGACGCGGCGGCTCTTGACCTCCAGCTTCGGGCGGCAGTTCTCGAGGGCGCCGAGCAGGAGCTCGACCGGGTTGCCCTTCATGAGCTTTTCGGAAACCTTCTCGATCGCGCCGTAGACGATGCCTTGGGCGATGGACTTCTTGCCCGACTTCATCACCATGTTGATGAGCTGGCTGACGAGGGGGCTACCATAACGGGCGTCCGGCTGGTGGACGCGCTTAACTGCTTTACGACGACGAGACATGAGGAGGGTGTGCTAAAAGTTAGGGACGGAGATTAGGCCTTCTTTTCCTTCGGGCGCTTCACGCCGTACTTGGAGCGGGAGCGACGACGCTTTTCGACGCCGGAGCAGTCGAGCGGGCCACGGACGATGTGGTAGCGGACGCCCGGAAGGTCCTTCACGCGGCCACCGCGGACGAGGACGACCGAGTGCTCCTGGAGCTTGTGGCCTTCGTCAGGGATGTAGGAGATGACTTCCTGGCCGTTCGTGAGGCGCACCTTGGCGACCTTACGCTGAGCCGAGTTCGGCTTCTTAGGCGTGCGGATCATGACCTGCACGCAGACGCCGCGGCGGAAGGGCGAGTTGTTCAAGGCCGGGGACTTGGACTTGGACTTGGGTTGTACGCGCGGGTTGCGGACGAGCTGGTTGATGGTAGGCATGGACCTAAGGAAATAGGGAAAAGAGGGTTTGGGCATAGGGTTCGGGGGACCTCGTGCAAGCGGAAAGTGCGTAGGTTTTAAGATTTCTTTACTCGGGTGTCGGCTAGCCCCTCCCCCTCCCCCTTTTTTGGGCGAGACAATTGAGGGAGGGTTTCCCATGATGCCCGTCCTCGTATGTCCCCCCCCCGCCCCCTCCTCGTCTTCAGCCTTTGCGCCCTTTGCCTGCAGGGGTGGGCCCAGTCCCCTAGCCCCGCGCCCAAGGCCGCCCCCACCCCCGCCGCCGGCCAGGACAAGCCCGCCGCCCCGATTAACAGCAAGGAGGAGGTGGATGCCGAATTCATCATTCTAGCCGGCCTCCCCATCACCAAGGCTAAGGAAGACGTCCTACGCTACTGCCGCCAGACCTATGTAAAGTCTGACCTGATTAAGGATGTGGTGCTGCGCCAATGGGTCCGTCTCGCGTTGTCCCGCATCGAGGATCAACCCGATAAAGCAGCCCTGATCCGTGAGGAGCACTTGATCAAAGTAGGCGAATATTTCCTGGGCCAAGCCCAGGAAGCCCTCCAGGCCAACCGCATTGATGAGGCGTTCAAATTGGCGCAAATCACCGTGCGCATCAGCCCGGGTAATGCCAAGTGTAAGTTATTCTTTGCCAATCTCTTACATAGCAATTTTAACCGCACCGACGATGCCATCCAGACCCTGCGCCATGGGCTGGAGTTCCTGAACGTCAACGACCCGCTGGGCCGGGATTACCTCGATCGCTACTTCCAGTTGCTCCAGCTGCGCGAACGCGACGCTGAGGTCATCGAGCAAAGCCTGACGCTACTACAAAAGGGCAAGGACCTCCCCCCGCCCACCCGCCAAGCCATCGCCCTCTCCGCTGCTACCTCGCTTTATTGGGTCGGACGCTACGCCGAGTCCGTTAACATCATCAATATCAACAACTTGGACGCTAACGTCGGCGGTCTCTTGCTCAAGGCCAAGGCCCTCTTTGACGGCGGCAAGACCCAGGAAGCGGTGGGCTTGCTGGAATCCAAGACCTCCCAGTTCACCGGCTCCGCCAAGGATGCCCTCTACGCCCAACAGGCCCGCTTCCAGATCCTGCTCGGCAAACCCAAGGTCGCGCTGACCGTGACCAACGAGCGCATCGCCCTCGAAGACAAGGCGCCCTTCCCGCACATCCAGCGCCTGATGCTGCTCGACCGCCTCAACCTTAAAGACGAATACGATAAAGAACTGCAGCTGATCGCCGAACGCTTCGCTGGGAACGCAGGCGCGATGATCGCCCTCGCCAACTTCGCCGCCGAACGCGGCTACGACGGACTCACCTCGACGCTGGCCGAAGCCTCCTCAAGCCGCGGTTTCGAACGCTCGACGTTCGCCGCGCTCCACCTGGAAGCGCTGCT
Source organism: Verrucomicrobiota bacterium (assembly GCA_041180425.1). Lineage (GTDB taxonomy): Bacteria > Verrucomicrobiota > Verrucomicrobiia > Opitutales > UBA953 > UBA953. The sequence goes on along the minus strand of JBEGRN010000006.1, from coordinate 4,192 downwards.
CAACGGCCAACACCCCGAGCAGGTGATCGCGCAGTACCAGCAGGTGAACGCGGCCGACCGCGGCTACTTCTCCTCCAACCAGCCGATCGTCAACGCGCTGCTGGGCATCTCCTACCACGCGCGCGCCAAGAAGGATGACGTCGCCGCGAAGAGCGACCGCAACATCGGCGACCGCTACCTCAAGGAATTCCTGGCGGCGAAGAACCTCGGACCAGAAGCCTACCGCTCCGTCGGCAAGCACCTGAAGCGCATCCGCGCCACCGACGCCGCGGTCCGCGTGCTCGAGGCCGGCGTGCAGCTCTTCCCGCGCTACGCCCAGCTCCGCGCCGACTACATCGGCGCGCGCATCCTCGCCGGCCAGACCGAAAGCTACGGCACGCGCAAGTCGGTCGCCGACGAACTCGACGAACTCCTGAAGATGCGCCGCCCGTCGCCGCTCGTCTGGCACGAAGCGCTCTCCTGGCTCCGCACCGAAGCGAAGCTGCCCAAGGAACAGGCGGAACGCCTCGACCGCGCCATCGCCCCGTTGGCCCGGCCCGACCTCGACCAAGAAGCGCTCAACGGCCGCTGATCCCATGAGCCTCGCCGCCAAGCGCGCGCAGCTGCTCGCCGAACTCGAACCGTTCGGCGATCACCACGAACGCTTCCAATACATCATCGACCGGGCCAAGACCGCGCCCAGCCTGGAGGCCGCGCTCAAGCTCGACGCTTTCCTGATCGAAGGCTGCACCTCCAACCTCTGGCTGGTCCCTTCGGTCGACCAAGGCGTCTGCCGCTTCCGCTGCGACGCCGACTCGCTCATCACCAAGGGCATCGCTTCGCTCGTATGCGAACTCTACGACGGGGCTTCCCCGCAGGAGGTCGCCGCGACCGACGCCAACTTCCTCGCCGAGGTCGGCGTGACGCAGCACCTCTCCCCGAACCGCCGCAACGGGTTGACCAACTTGGTCGGCAAAATCCGGGCTTTCGGCCTGGCCGCCAGCCGCTGAGCCGCGCAGGCGGCGGTTTCCGCGAAAGGGATTTGCACCTTCGCCTTCCCCAAGTCTGATGGAGGCATGCAATCGTCGGCCGACCCTTCTCCCTTCGTGACGACCGCTGAACAACCGGACGCGCGCCTGAAATGGTTGTGCTTCGCGACGTTGGCTTGGGCGGTGCTGGTCCTGCAGGCCGGCGGGTTCACGACAAGCATCCATGCGGGCATGGCCTTCCTCGATTGGCCGCTCTCGAACGGTTCGGTCAACCCTCCGGGCTGGCTGACGGAAATCGACAAGTTCGCCGAGCACTCGCACCGCCTCGCCGCGACCGGCCTCGGCCTGCTCTGCATCGCGATCGCGGTCGGGCACCACTACCGTGAACCGCGCCGCGGCATCCGGCTAGCGGCCTATGCTCTGACCGGGCTCGTCCTCCTCCAAGGCGGCCTCGGCGGCCTGCGCGTCCTGCTCGACAAGCTAAACATCGGCGGTGAAGGCAACCTCAAGGCCGTCAGCTTCGCCATCGGCCATGCGGTCAACGCCCAGCTGACCATCGCGCTCCTCGCCGTCATCGCGGCCAGCCACACGCGGGCGTGGCGCCAGCCCGCCGCCACCGGCACCGCCGAACGGCGCGCGGCCAAGGTAGCCGTCGGGGCGGTCTTCGCCGTCATCATCTTCGGCGCGGTCATGCGCCAGAATCATTTCACGACCTGGGTCACGACCCCAAACGTCGGCGACCTCTTCCTGCCGGCCGGGGACGGGTTGCCGTGGTGGATCAACCTACTGCACCGCGGGGGCGCTTTGCTGGCTGGCCTCACGATCCTCGCCTTCGCCGCGACGGGCGAACGCCGCGCCAGCCGCTGGGTGCCGCTGGCCATTCTCTTGGGCGCCCAGATCTCGCTGGGCGTGCTGAGCATCCGTTTGCCGCTGAACCCGCACGTCCGCACCGTCCACCTCGTCGTCGGGGCCGCCTTGTTCTCGACGCTCTGCGCCCAAGCGGCCCTCGCCCACCGGGCCCGCCCAGCCCAAGGCTGAACGGGTGGTTCCGATTTGCCTTTAACCCATCGAGGAAAGTCGCCACGACAAGTGCATGAGCGAACGCGCTGGATCCCTTCCTGCCGCCCTCTGGGAGCTGACCAAGCCCCGGTTGTCGTTCCTTTCCGTCCTGACGGCCCTCGCCGGCTACTTCTGCAGCAACCCGCATGGCCTGACCGACGCCAGGGTGCTCGTCTCGCTCGCCGTCGGCACGGCCTTGGCGGCCGGTGGCTGCGGCGCGCTGAACATGTGGTGGGAAAGCGACGCGGATGCCCGCATGGAGCGCACGAAGAATCGTCCGATTCCCGCGAAGATCGTCCAGCCCGGACTCGTTCTGCTGTTCGGCGGCGCACTCTGCATTGCTGGCGTGACGCTGGTCTGGGTTGGCGCCAACGCCCTCGCCGGCTTCCTGACGTTGGCCACCATCGTCAGTTACCTGCTTTTTTACACCCCGCTGAAGTCGCTGACGTCTTGGTGCACGCTCGTGGGCTCGTTGCCGGGCGCGATCCCACCCATCATCGGCACGGCGGCCAAACTCGGGCAAGGCCAAGCCAACGGTGACGTCGATGCGATGGGCTGGCTGTTGTTCGCGCTGCTGTTCTGCTGGCAGATCCCGCACTTCATGGCCCTCGCCGTGATGTGCCGCGACGACTACGTCCGCGGGGGCTTCAAGGTCGCCACGGTCGACGACCCCTCCGGCCGGTCGGCCGCGCTGTGGTCGATGGCCTTCATCGTCCCGATGGTCTTCGTCGCCGGCAAACTAGCCATGACGTTCTTCGAACCCGGCTACACGGGGCACCTGGGCGGCTTCAAGAGCCCGTTCCTCTGGATCTCGCTCCTCGCCGGGGCTTGGTTCTTCAAGCTGAGCCTGGACTTCGCCTTGCCCCAGCGCCGAGCGGAAGTCGCCAAGCCGTTCTTCCTCGCGTCGATCCTCTACCTGCCGCTGGTCCTGTTGACTCTGACGCTGAACCGGCTTTTCTGAGGGCATGGATTTGCGAGCGGCCAAAGCCCAGCTCCGCGCGGAAATGAAAGCGCGCCGGACTGAGCTCAGCGCCACAGACCACGCCCAACAGGCCGCCCAAGCGGCCCACGTCCTCTGCGCACTCCCGCAATGGCAAGCCGCCCGCGTCGTCTGCCTCTACGCTTCGTTCAAGCACGAGCTGGGCACACAGGGCCTGCTCCAGCGGGCCCTGGACGAAGGCAAGTCACTGGTCCTACCCCGGGCCCGCCCCGACGGCACCTTGAGCCTGCATCAGGTCACGGATCTCCGTGCGCTGGCCTCTTCGCATCTCGGCATCCTGGAACCGGCAGCGGACGCCCCAGCCTGCCCAGTCGCCACGGTCGACCTCTTCCTGGTGCCTGGTCTGGCGTTCGATGCCGAAGGCCACCGCCTCGGCTACGGGGCCGGCTTCTACGACCGTCTCCTGACCCAGGCCCGGCCGAACGCTTTTACCGTAGGCTATGGCTTTGCCTTTCAGGTCTGCCCTGAGGTCCCGACCGAAGCCCACGACCAACGCCTGCAAGCGATCCTGACCCCCGCAGGCGTGGTGGCCTAAGACTCTCGTCAGGAGGTTTGCCTATTAGGTGGTTTCCTGTCCGTTGATAGGTCGCCGATGCCTGCCACCCAACCCGATGCCATCCGCCTCCGCGGAGTCCGCCAGAACAACCTGAAGGGGTTCGATATCGACATCCCCATCGGCAAGCTGGTGGTGGTCACGGGCCTCAGCGGCGCCGGCAAATCTTCGCTCGTCTTCGACACCTTGCATGCCGAAGGCCAGCGCCGCTATGTCGAAACCTTCAGCCCGTACGTCCGCCAGTTCCTCGAACTCCTGCCGGCGCCGGCGCTCGACTCCGCGGAAAACGTCCGTCCGTCCGTCGCCATCAAGCAAGGCAACGCGGTGCGCACGTCGCGCTCGACGGTCGGGACGATGACCGAGCTGTGCGATTGGTTCAAAGTCTGGTTCGCCCATCGCGCCGAACTGCTCGACCCGGCCAGCGGCCAGCCGGTCATCCCGCAAGGCCCCGCCGCCGCTTGGGAGGCCTGCTTGCAAACGCACGCGGGCCAAGCCGTTGTCTTGGCGTTCGCCGTGCAGAAGCCCACGGGGCTCGCCTGGCCGACCATCGCCGAAGAATTCGTGCGGGCCGGCTTCACGCGGGCATTCGTCGGCGGCCAACGGCTGCGCCTC
>JBEGRN010000005.1:0-19929 GCA_041180425.1 Verrucomicrobiota bacterium | reverse complement strand
AGGTCTTGCCTGACCGACTCCGGGTTCTCCGTGTTGAGCACGACGACTTTCAAGCCCGCGCGCGTGCAGCGTTCCGCCCAGAGGGGATTCGCCAAACGCGGCAAGACCACGAGGTCGGGCTTGGCCAAGCGCAAAGTCTCCAGGTCGGGGTTGAAGGCATCGCAGGTGCGGGCCGCGGCATGCGCGGACGGCAACGGACACCAGCGCGTGGCCGCGACGATCCGCTCGCTGCAACCGAGGTCCAGCAGGGTCTGCGTCGCGCCCGGGCTATAGCTGGCGATGCGTTGCGGGCCTTCTGCGCCGAGGAGCGTCGCGCACAGGCCGAAGCACAACCACAGGAAGCAGCGCATCAGGAGGAAAGCGCGCGGGCGAGCTGCACGGCGGCGTCGAAGCTGCCGCGGTCCGCGCGGCCTTGTCCGGCCAAGCCATACGCGGTGCCGTGGTCCGGGCTGGTGCGGACATGCCGCAAGCCCAGCGAGAGGTTGGCGGAGGTGCTGAAGTCGATGGTCTTCAGCGGCGCCAAGCCTTGGTCGTGGTAGATCGCCGCGACGGCGTCGAACTCGCCTTGGAGATGGCGATGGAAGACGGTGTCGCCGGGCAGCGGTCCGCTGACGTCGTGGCCTTCCGCGCGCAGGCTCTCCACGGCCGGTCGGATGATCGCGTCGTCTTCGTGCCCAAGCAGACCGCCTTCGCCCGCGTGCGGGTTCACTCCGCAGACGGCGATGCGCGGACGGGCGTCGCCGAGCTTCTGGCGCAGCGCGCTCAGGGCGAGGACCGTGCGTCGGATGGCCGCGCCCGTGAGCGTCGAGGCGACGTCGCGTAAGGGGATGTGCCACGTGACGAGTCCGACCGTGAGCCGGCCGCCGGCGAACGCCATCACGGGCTCGCCGCCCCAGCGGTGCGCGAAGAATTCGGTCTGCCCTGGGAAGGTGTAGCCGACGTCGGCGAGGCCTTTCTTATGGATGGGGCCGGTCACGACGCCACCGAAGCGGCCGCCGCTCGTGCCGCGCGCCGCGAGCTCCATGGCTTCCAGCGCGATGAGCTGCCCGGCCTCGTCGGGCTGTCCCGGGCGGGCCTCGTAATCCACCGGCCCAACGGCTTGGCCTTGGCCCAGGCGGGCGATCCATGGCGCGGGGCCGATCGGCACGACGCTCGCGGCGAGCTCCGGGTGCGCGCGCAACCAGGCGGCGATGAGTTCGGGGCCCACGCCGGCGGGGTCGCCGCAGGTCAGCGCTAAGGGCAGGCGGTTCATGCGGGCTGGATGAAGCGGCCGCGCTTGCCGCCGAGGAAGAAGTTCAGGAACGCCACGGCTTCCGCGCTGCGGTAGGCGCCGCTCGCCAAGCCGCCTTGCGCCAACGCGGCGCAGTTGCCGCCCGGCGCGTAGACGAGGTGGTAGGCTTGCTTGAGCTCGGCCACGGTCTCCAGCGGCAGGCCGCGGCGACGCAGGCCGATCAGGTTGAGCCCCGCGCAGTCGTTGCGCCCGTAGGCCAAGGCGTTGGGCGGCACGTCCTCCGTGATGACGGCGTTGCCCGAGGTCAGCGAGCCGCCGCCGATGCGGCAGAACTGGTGCACCGCGACGCCGCCGCTGATGAAGGCGCGGTCGCCGACGTGCACGTGCCCGCCGAGCATGGAGCCGTTGGCGAGGATGACGTGGTCGCCGAGCACGCAGTCGTGCGCAACGTGCGCGCCCGCCATGATCAGGCCGTCCGTCCCGAGGACGGTGTCGACGCCGGCTTTGGTCGCCCGGTGCACGGTGACGTGCTCGCGGAGGACGGTGCGGTCGCCGATGCGCACGCCGGAGACGATGGCGCGGTCGAACGAAAGGTCCTGCGGGTCGCCCCCGATCACCGCGAAATGGTCCACGCGCACCTGCGCGCCCAGCACGGCGCGGGCTTTGATGACCGCATGCGCGGCGATGACGCAACCGGCCCCGAGCTGGGCGCCGGCCTCGATGACCGCGCCCGGCCCGACTTCGACGTCGGCGGCGAGCTGGGCGGTGGGGTGGACGTGGGCGCTAGGATGGATCACCGGGAAGAGGAGGAGGGGCCACCGAAGAGTTCGAGTTGGGTGGTGCGCACCATATCGTAGACGCGGAGCAGGCGAAGCAAGGCCAAGGTCGCCGACTCCCGCGGGGACGCGGTCTCGGCATGCTGCACGAGGTTTTCGACGATGGTCCGGATCGAGATGACGTGGTCGACGCCGGCTTCCTTGAGCAGGCGGATGCTTTCCGAGCGGGCCGGCTCTTGGGAAGGGAGCCCAGGGAGGATGAGGATCTTCGTCGCCGGCGCGGCTTCCTCGGCCGGCAGGTTCTCCCACGCCTCCTTCGCCGCCGCGCAGGCTTCCTTGCGGATGAAGTCGAGGAAGTCCCCGCGGCGGATGGTCGTCGGGGTCACGGCTTTCTGGCCGTGCCAATCGCGCACCACGGCCACGCCGCCAGGCAGGCCGGCCAAGTCGGAGCTGAAGAGCTGGAAGGACCGTTCCGTCCCCGGCGTCGGCTGCGGGTGCTGGAAATGGATTTCGCCGTCGCCTTCGGCCCGCTTCTTCTTTCCGCCGACGGTCGCTTTGCGTGATTGGCGTACGTAGAAGCCGTTCACCTCGAAGAACTCGCGGACCAGACTGTCGTCGAAACCCGCCATGCCGCAAGGATGCAGCCGGAGGGCTAGGCAGGTCAACCCGCTATGCGGTCAGAGCGTGAAGCCCGCCGGCGCGATGGCCACGGTGAACTCCCCTTTGAGCGAGCCGGCCTTCAGGGCCGGGACCAGTTCGCCGAGCGGCGCGGTGCGGATGGTCTCGTGCAGCTTTGTCAGTTCCCGGCCGATGCAGACCACGCGTTCCGGCCCGAGGATCTCGAGCATCTCGTCGGCGAAGTCGCCGATGCGGTGGCAGGATTCATGCAGCACGATGGTCTCGTCCGCGGCCTGAGCGCCTTCCAGGAAGCGGCGCCGGGCGGCGGTCTTGGGCGCGAGGAAGCCGACAAAGCGGAAGGCGTTGGTCGGCAGGCCGGACGCCGAGAGGAGGGCGACGATCGCGCAGGGGCCCGGGAGGGGCGTGACGAGGAGCCGGCGTTTGCGGCATTCGCGCGTGACGCGGAAGCCCGGGTCGCTGATGCCAGGGGTGCCGGCGTCGGTGATGAGGGCGACCACGGCGCCGCGCTCGATCTTGTCCGCCAGCTCGACGGCGACTTCCTTCTCGTTGTGCTCGTGGTATGCGAGCATCGGCTTGTTCAGGCCGAGGTGGCGCAGCAACCCGCCGGTCACGCGCGTGTCTTCGCAGGCGACGACGTCGCACGCCGCCAGCTCGGCCTTGGCGCGCTCGGTGATGTCCCCGAGGTTGCCGAGCGGCGTCGCGACGACGAGCAGCCTGCCGGACGCTCCACGAGGCGACCCGTGTGCGTCTGCGGAGGCCGAAGGCATCTTAGCGGAAACCCGAGCCGCCCCCGGAATTCAAACCGGGGAGGCCACCTTGCCAGGAGGCCGGTTGGGCTTGGGGCAAGGTCGAGTCGATGGGCTTCTCCGTCGTCTCGCAGCCGACCAAGCCCAGAAGGGCGATGGCGGCGGCAAGGACGAAGAGGCAGCGCATGGACGGCTTAGTTGTTGGCGATCTTACCGGTGAAGGGCACCAGGGTCACGACGCCGCCGCGGGTGAACTGCTCGAGCTTGGCGCCCGGCAGGATCTGCGCGGTGGAGAGGGCAGCCTGGACGGCTTCGATGCGGATCTGGCCGACGTTCTCGTTGTTGATGCGGACGTAGAAGCCAGCCTGGGGCTTGATGCCGTTGAGTTCGCCGACGGAGAAGGAGACGAGGCCCTTGGAGGGGTCGATCACCACGATGCGGGTCTTGATGGTTTCCGGGCCGAACTCGATCTGGACGGTGTCAGCCTTTTCTTCGAGGAGAGGGTCGCGCGGGTAGGGCGGCTTGTTGCCGGTCGTGGCGACGGTCCAGTTGTAGAGCTGGACGTACTTCTGGGTAGCCGTGTTGCGGTTCTCTTCGGCCTTGTTGGCCTTGGCGATTTCGGCGTCGAGCTGTTCCTTGGTGAAGAGGGCGGCGATCTTCTCCTTGTCCTTGGCGAGCTCTTCCTTGGCGGAGTTGAGTTCGGCGGTGAGGGAGTCCTTCTTGCTGTTGGCTTCGGTGAGCTGGCCGTTGAGCTCGTCGCGCTTGCGGGTGAGCTCGGCGCGTTCGCCTTCGAGGGTGGTGACGTTGGCGGTGAGGCCTTCGATCTTCTGCTTCTTGTCGGCGACGTCGGCGGTGAGGTCCTTCACGTTGCCTTCGAGTTCGGTGATCTTCGCGCGCTTGGTCTCCAGCAGGCTCTTGGCCTTGGTGTTGATGTCGACCATGCGGAGGTCGAACTGCTTGTTGGCCAAGATTTCCGCGTCGGTCGTGGTCCAGGCGGTGTTCGCCATGGCGGTGTCGACCTTACCCTTCAGCAGGTAAGCGAAGACGCAGGCAGCGATCGCGGCGAGGACGCCGACGATGCGGAGGACCAGATTTACAGACTTGTTCATGGGGATTTTGGGGGAGTAAAGGGGTTAAGAATGGCTAAAAGCCGTTTTCTCGGGGTCCGCCGATTCCTGTCGTTTAACAGGTCCCGGGTTGGAGGAAACGTGCAGGAGAACTTTGAACACCAGTTCCTCTGACCCGACAAGACCAATTTGCTCGCAGAGCTGCGTTGTGGTGAGCCACTTGCCGGGGGCCTGGGCCAGACCCGCCAAGGCCTTGGCGCGGATTTTCAAGGTTTCGGTGGCGGCTTTCTTGCCAGCTTCGACGCCAGGTTGGTGGTAAGCGTTGATGGACAATAGGTTAGCGTATAGACCCACGGCCCGTTCGAAGAGGGCGATGAGCATACCGACTGAGCGTGCGTCGACGGTCTGAATGGTGATCGTGAGGTTGGCACGTCCGCTGCCCGAAAGCGCTTCGCGCGAGCCCAAGAGGAAGGCCTGTAGGTAGTCGCCTGAGGTGATGCCTGGCTCGACTTCCGGCGAGGCGCCGCGGCGGTCTTGGAGGACTTCGATGAAGACGGCGAAGAAGTTGTTCACGCCGTCGCGCAGCTGCTGCACGTAGGCATGCTGGTCGGTGGAACCTTTGTTCCCATAGACGGTGAGGCCTTGAAAGACTTGGCGACCGGCGAGGTCATGTTCCTTGCCGAGCGATTCCATGACGAGCTGCTGGAGATAGCGCGAGAAGAGGAGGAGGCGGTCCTTGTAGGGGAGCACGACCATGGCCTTGGTGCCGCGGCCTTCGGTGAGGTGATGCCAAGCCAAGGCCAGCTGGGCTGCCGGGTTCTTCGCCGGGTCGGCCTGGCGGGTGAGCACGTCCATGGCCTTGGCGCCAGCCAGGAGGCCGTCAATGTCGAGGCCTTGGAGCGCGGCCGGCAAGAGCCCGACCGGGCCGAGTTCGCTGGTGCGGCCACCGACCCAATCCCACATCGGGAAACGCGCGAGCCAACGCTCGGCGACAGCGACTTTATCGAGCTGGCTACCTTCGCCGGTGACGGCGACCGCATGCGCGGCAAAAGACAGGCCGGCTTGCTTCCAGCGCAGGGCGGCCTCGATCTGGCCGTTACGGGGTTCGGGCGTGCTGCCCGACTTCGAGGTCACCAATACGAGGGTCGTGCCGAGGCGCTGGCCGAGCGCGTCGAAGACGCGGTCAATGCCGTCGGGGTCGGTGTTGTCGATGAAATGGACGCGGAGCGCGTCTTGGGCGGTGCCCAGGGCGTCGGCCACGAATTGCGGGCCCAGGGCCGAACCGCCGATGCCGATGCAGAGGAGGTCCGTGAACTGGCCGGCTTGGCCGCGGATCTCGCCGGCACGCACTTGGCGGGCAAAGGCGTGAATGGCCTGGACGGCGGCCTTGATCTCGGCGGTGAGGGCCGCGTTTGGGGCGAGCTCCGGCGCGCGCAGCCAATAATGGCCGACCATGCGCTTCTCGTCCGGGTTGGCGATGGCGCCTTGTTCGAGGGCCTGCATGTCGGTCAAAGCTTGGCGCATCGCCGGGGCGAGGCGTTCGGCGAAGCCTGCGGGCGCCGGGGCGCGGCTGAGGTCGAGGGAGAAGCCCAGTTCCGGGTAGTGGATGAGCTGGCTGCAGTAGGCGGCGAAGGAAGAGGCCATCGCTTGGTTGATGTCCTCTTCAGGGGCCGGACGCAATCCCGTTCCCCGGCTTAGGGCCGCGGGCTCAGGATATGGACGCCCTTTTTGTTCGCGGTCACGATCTCCGCCCGGCCGTCGCCGTTGAGGTCGGCCACCACGAACTGCGTGCCGATGCCGGAATCCTCATCCAAGACGCGTGGGGTGAAGGCGATGGCTCCGGCGGCGTCCTTCGCCCACGTGAGGCCGATCACGAGCGGTGCCGCTTGCGGGTTCGCATCTCCCTTCGGGCCGTGCGCCCAGTAACGCTTGCCGGTGTAGAGGATGGGGCGCCCGTCAGCCGCCTGCTGGCCCAATACTAAGGCGTGCATCTGCCCCAGCGCCAAGCCCCCGACAGAATTCTCCGGCTTGTCGTCCAAGATGCGGTGCTCGAGGAACGTGCGTTCGCCGTTCGCGCCGCGGCGCTGCTGGAACCACGAGAGGCCGAAGCGGTGCGCGTCGAGCGAAGTCAGCACGTCGGCCAAGCCGTCGCCGTCGACGTCGGTGACGATCATCTGCGCGCCGCCGTTGCGGCCCGCGGAGAAGGCGACCGGGTGGAAGGTCCAGCGGCCGTCGGCGGTCGCCTTGGCCCCAGGGTTCTCCCACCAACCGTTGCGTTCCAAGATGTCCGGCTGGCCGTCGCCATTGAGGTCGCCGACGCCGAGGCCATGCGTGAAGCGCGCGTATTTCTTCGGGTCGGTCGGGCTGATCGCGACGAACTTCGCCGGTTGGGTCGGGTCGGCGGCGAGCTTGGCGTAACCGACCGCGCCATCCGACATGCAGACGAGCTCGGGCTTGCCGTCGCCGTCGAGGTCGACGAGGTGCGGCGATTCGTTGTCGGTCTTGGCGAGGAAGAGGTGCCGTTTCCAAGGCGCGTCCGTCGCCACGCCAGGGTTCTCATACCAATACGTCTCCTTCCCCGGAAAACCGACGGTGATGAGGTCTGGCTTGCCGTCGCCATTGAGGTCCGCGACGAGCTGCACGAAGGATTCCGAATAGCCGAGCGGGTCGTAGGGCCGGCCGGGGTTCGCGGCGAAGGTGCGGCGGACGCGGAAGTCCGGTCCGGCATACCAATGCGGCCCCGCGATGATGTCGGGCTTGCCGTCGCCATCGAGGTCGCCGACGGCGCAGCCTTCGCTGAAGAAGTCCGTGGTCAGGGTGCGGCGCGTGTAGGTCGGTTCGGCGGCGCCGAGGGCGCACGCGGCGAGACACGCCAAGGCGAGCAGGGTGGGGCGGGGCATGCCTCTCACGTTAGCCGGCGCCGGCGCGGAGGCAAAAACAAAGCAGGCGAAGCCGGAGCTTCGCCTGCGAGATGGCCTGGGACGGCGCTTAGTCGGCGTCGGTCACGGCGCCGTCGGTGGCGGAGGACACGAGCTTGGCGTACTTCGCCAACGTGCCGCGCTTTTCCTTACAGGGCGCGGGCTTCCAGCCCTGGAGGCGTCGGGCGATTTCCTCCGCAGGGACCGCGAGGTTGATCTCGTTCTTCACGGCGTCGATGACGATGGTGTCGCCGTTCTGGATGATGGCGAGCACGCCGCCCACCGCGGCTTCCGGCGTGATGTGGCCGACGACGAAACCGTGGCTGCCGCCCGAGAAGCGGCCGTCCGTGATGAGGGCGACGGTCTTGCCGAGGCCCTTGCCCATGACGGCGCTGGTCGGTCCGAGCATCTCGCGCATGCCGGGGCCGCCCTTCGGCCCTTCGTTGCGGATGACGATGACGTGGCCGTCCTGGACCTCGCCGTTCAGGATGCCCTTGAGCGAAGCTTCTTCCGACTCATAGACGATGGCCTTGCCGGTGAAGGCGTTGCCTTCCTTGCCGGAGATCTTGGCGACGGAGCCTTCCGGGGCGAGGTTGCCGCGGAGGATGCGCAAGTGGCTGTCGGCCTTGATCGGGTTGGAGAAGGGGCGGACGACGTCCTGGTCGGCGGCGTAGCTGCCGACGTTCGCCAGGTTTTCCGCCACGGTCTTGCCGGTGACGGTGAGGCAATCGCCATGCAGGAGGCCCTTATCGAGCAGCATCTTCAGCAGCGGCTGGAGGCCGCCGATGCGCACGAAGTGGGCCATGTTGTACTTGCCGCTGGGCTTGAGGTCGGCGAGCACCGGGACGCGGCGGCCGACGCGTTCGAAGTCCTCGAGGGTCAGCTTGATGCCGGCGGAATGGGCCATCGCGATGAGGTGGAGCACGGCGTTCGTCGAGCCGCCCAAGGCGATGACGACGGTGATGGCGTTCTCGAAAGCTTTCTTGGAGAGGATGTCCGAGGGGCGGATGTTCTTCTTCAGGAGTTCCAGCACGGCCTTGCCGGCGCGTTCGCAGTCGGCGAGCTTGTCCTTGGAGTTGGCGAGCTGGGCCGAGCTGTCCGGGAGGCTGAGGCCGAGGGCTTCGATGGCCGAGGCCATGGTGTTGGCGGTGTACATGCCGCCGCAGGAGCCTTCGCCGGGGATCGAGCACTGCTCGATCTCCTTGAGCTCGCCGTCGCCGATCTGCTTGCCGGCATGCTTGCCGACGGCTTCGAAGACGGTGACGATGTCCGCCGACTGGCCGCGGTGCAGGCCCGGGACGATGGTGCCGCCGTAGACGAAGACGGAGGGACGGTTGAGGCGGGCCATGGCCATCACGCAGCCCGGCATGTTCTTGTCGCAGCCGCCGATGGTGACGAGGCCGTCGAAGCCTTCGGCCCCGGTCACGGCTTCGATGGAGTCCGCGATGATTTCGCGGGAAACGAGGGAGTAGCGCATGCCCGGGGTGCCCATCGAGATGCCGTCCGAGACGGTGATGGTCCCGAAAATCACGCCCTTGCCGCCCGCTTGGTCGGCCCCCTTGGAGGCTTCGACGGCCAGGCGGTCGATGTGCATGTTGCACGGGGTCACCATCGACCAGGTCGAGGCCACGCCCACCACGGGCTTCTGGAAGTCGGCATCGGTGAAGCCGACGGCCCGGAGCATGGCGCGGCTGGGGGCGCGGTCGGCGCCGTCCACGACGATGGAGGAGTGCTGGCGGGTGCAATCAGGGGAGCTCATGAGGGTGTGAAAAGTCTGCGGTTGTCAGTAGGGGGGACCCCCCTAATAAGTGGGAAGGGCCGACTCTGCCGTCCGCCTCCTTTTCCGACAATCCCATTTTTCGCCCTTCCTCCCCGTGGAATTCAACCTCAAGAAAATCATCAAGGCGCTGCTGTTCTCGACCTCCGAGGCGGTCTCCATCAAGGACATCCAAAAGGTGGTCCAGCGTTACCATGCCCAGGCGGCTTCCGAGTCGACGGAAGAGCGTCCGGCCGTCGAGCCCGGCACCGAGCCGGCCCAGCCGCCCGTCCAGCCCGTGCAGGAAGTGATCCAGGATATCATCGATCAGGTGCCGACGTTGCTCACGGCGACGCAGATCCGCGAGGCCGTCGACGCGCTCGAGGTCGAGATGCGCGACGCCAACGACGCGTGCCGTATCCTCCAGGGGCCCGAAGGTTTCCGTCTCGTGATCTCGCCGGTCTACGCCGACTGGGTCCGCCTCCTGCGCGGTGAGCCGCGCCCGCAGCGCCTCAGCCCCGCCGCCCTCGAGACGCTTTCCATCGTCGCCTACCGCCAGCCCGTCACGCGCCCCGAGATGGAAGCCATCCGCGGCGTGTCCGTCGACAGCGCGCTCAACCGTTTGATGGAGCTGGAGCTCGTCGCCGTCACCGGCCGCGCCGACCTGCCGGGCCGCCCCATCCAATACGGGACGACCGATAAGTTCCTCGATTTCACGGGCCTGCGCACGCTGGGCGAACTGCCGGCCTCCGACGTCCTGTCGCCCGCGCAGATCTCCGAATGGATCGCGCGCGCCACGACGCCCGTCGCCGTGACCGACGCCGATATGGGCCTGCCGGCCGCCGACACGTCCGCCAACGTGGCCCTCGAGTCGCCGCCGGCCGACACCGCTTCCTCCGAACCGTCCGCATGAGCCTGGACCAACATCGCCGCGAGGTCGACCGCATCGACCGCGAGATCCTGCGCCTGCTGGCCGAGCGCCTCCAGGTCGCCCGCGCCATCGGCGAGGCCAAGCTGAAGGCCGGGGCGCCCGTCTACGCGCCGCAGCGCGAGGAGCAGGTCCTGCGCACGCTCGTCGAAGCCGCGCCGAACATCCCCGCCTCCGGCGTCCGCGCGGTCTTCCGCGAGGTGATCTCCCTGTCCATCGGCGCGCAGATGGCCAAGCCCGTCGCCTACCTCGGGCCTGAGGGTTCCTTCACGCAGCAGGCCCAGCTGCGGGCCTTCGGCACGAGCGTGCCGTCGTTGCCGTTGCGTTCGATCGGCGACGTCTTCGCCGCGGTCGAATCCGGCGAGGCTTCCTATGGCGTCGTGCCGGTCGAGAATTCCACCGAAGGCGTGGTCAGCCATTCCCTGGACCTGTTGGCGGAGTCCGAACTCAAGGTCGTCGCGCAGGTGACGTTGTCCGTCGAGCAGTGCCTCGTGGGCTTCGGCTCGCTCGCCGAGGTGACGCGCGTGCTGTCCAAGGACATCGCCCTCGCGCAGTGCCGCGGTTGGTTGTCCCGTCATGCGCCCAACGCGGCTCTGGTCGAGACCGACAGCACCGCCGCCGCCGTCGAGCAGGTCGCCCGCGAGCCGCAGGGCTCCGCGGCCGTCGCTTCCGCCAGCGCCGCCGAATCGCGGGGCGTCCCCATCCTCGCCCGCGGCATCCAGGACCGTCGCGATAACGCCACGCGCTTCTTCGTCATCGGCCTGTCCGCGAACGCCACCGGCGCCAAGGAAGAGGTCACGAGCGTCGTGCTCACGCTCAAGCACGAGCCGGGTGCCTTGCAGGCGGCCTTGAGCTCGTTCTCCGACCGCGGCATCAACTTGATCCGCATCGAATCCCGCCCGAGCCGCCGCCGCGCGTGGGAGTACTTGTTCTTCATCGATTTCCCGGGTCATTGGGACACGCCCGCCGTCCAAGAGGCCGTCGCCGCGCTCAAGGGGCGCTGCGAGATCGTCAAGTGGTTGGGCAGCTACCCGCAGTCCGCCGGATGAGCCGTCGCGCCCTTGGTGGCGTGCTGCTCGCGCTCCTGACGCTGTCGTGCGGGCTCGCGCTCTGGTCATGGTGGCGGGCATGGAACGCACCCTTGGTGCGCGTGGTCTTTCGCCCGGCGTTTTCGGTCCATGGGATCTCGACCGGGACGCCCGTCCGCGTCCAAGGCGTGGTCGTGGGCCAGGTTTCGGCGATCGGTCTTTCCCTCGACGGTGATCGGCGCCTGCGGCCCGAAGTCGTCTTGAGCCTCGACCCGGATACGCTGGCCGACCGCGGCTTTGCCGACCGGCTCCGCGGCGATCGCTTGCAGGAGGAGGTCCAGCGCGGCTTGCGCGCCCACCTTGTGGCGGTCAATCCGGCTTCCGGCCTGCTGCAGGTCGAACTCTTCTGGGACCCGCAGGATGCGCCGCCCGCGGGCTTGGCCCGCAACGAGATCCCCGCCGCCGGCGTGACGGCCCAACGCGCCATCGAGCGCGTCGTCAAGGAACTGGAACGGGCGACGAGCCGCGACCTGGCCTTGGTCGCTCAAGAGCTCGAGGCGGACTTGGATCGGTACTACGGCAAGACCGACCCCGCGCGCGCCGCGGCGTTCTCCGCCCGGCTGGAAGCCGCCACGGCCACGTTCGCGGAGGCGACTTCCCAGGACAAGCTGGGGATGCAGGCCCGCCGGTTGGCCGAGAGCTGCGCGGCTTTGCGGGCCGCGGCCGAAGCCGCCGATCGACGCTTGGACGGCGAGACCATCGGGCAGCTCCAGGTGAAGCTGGCCGACGCCCGAGCCGCCCTGGAATCCTTCACGGCCTCGATGGAGGGCTCCGAGGCGAAGATGAACGGCGCCGCCGCCGAAGTGGCGGACTTGTTCAAGGCGGTCTCCGAGGCCGCCCAGACTTGGACCAAGAAAGCCCGTGGTTTGACGACCGAACCCCTGCCTCGTTGAGGGAAGAGGCTTGCGGGGCTGCCGTTCCAAGGGGTAAGCAAAGTCTTTACCCAACCATGGCCGACCCGACCGATAAGATGGAAAACATCATCAACCTGTGCAAACGCCGCGGGTTCGTCTTCCCTTCCTCCGACATCTACGGCGGGTTCAACGGCTTCTTCGATTACGGCCCCCTCGGCGTCGAGCTGAAGAACAACATCAAGCAGGCCTGGTGGCAGGACTTCGTCCACCGCCGCGACGACATCGTCGGCCTGGATTCGTCCATCATCCACCACCCGACGACCTGGAAGGCTTCGGGCCACATCGACAACTTCACCGACCCGCTCGTGGACTGCAAGGAGTCCAAGATGCGCTACCGCGCCGACCAGCTGTTCTTCGCCCCGGTCCGCGTGGCCGGCGAAACCATCGGCTACATCTCCGTGCTCGAGGACGAGACGATGCAGGCCAAGGCCGAGGAGATGGCCAACGAGATGAAGCGCAAGCTCGCCAAGCAGGGCGCGCTCGAGCCGCTCACGCTCAAGGATTACACCGAGGCCAAGCCCGAAGAGCACGCGTTGATCCCGTCGCCGGCCACCGGCAAGCCGGGCTCCCTGACGCCCCCGCGTTCCTTCAACATGATGTTCCAGACGTACGTCGGCGCCATGCAGGACGCGTCGGCGACGGCCTACCTCCGCCCCGAGACGGCGCAGGGCATCTTCATCAACTTCAAGAACGTCGTCGACACGGGCCGCGTGAAGCTGCCCTTCGGCATCGCCCAGGTCGGCAAGGCCTTCCGCAACGAGATCAACCCGCGCAACTTCATCTTCCGCTCCCGCGAGTTCGAGCAGATGGAGATCGAATACTTCATCGCGCCGTCCGCCGATTGGCAGACCGCCCACCAAGGCTGGATCGAGGGTTGCCTCGCCTGGTTCGAGTCCATCGGCATCCCGCGCGCCAAGCTCTCCCTCTACCCGCACCCGACCGAGAAGCTGGCCCACTATTCCAAGGGCACCACGGACATCATGTTCGAGTTCCCCTTCGGCGTGCAGGAGCTCCAGGGCGTCGCCGCCCGCGGCGACTTCGACCTCACCCAGCACAGCGACGTGTCCGGCACCAAGCTCGACTGGTTCGACGAGACCGCCAAGGCCCGCTTCATCCCGCACGTCATCGAGCCGTCCGTCGGCGTTGACCGCGTGTTCCTCGCCTTGCTCACCACGGCCTACCATGAGGACGAGGTCGAAGGCGAGAAGCGCGTCGTGCTCCGCCTGCCGGCCCGCGTGGCGCCGTTCAAGGCCGCCATCTTCCCGCTGCTGAAGAACAAGCCGGCCCTGGTCGAGCGCGCCGAAGCCCTCTACCGCCGCCTCAAGAAGCGCCACAACGTCTTCTACGACGAGTCCGGCAACATCGGCCGCCGCTACCGCCGCCAGGACGAGATCGGCACGCCGTTCGGCATCACCATCGACTTCGACACGATCGAGAAGGACGCGGGCGTCACGGTCCGCAACCGCGACACGCTGGAGCAGGTCCGCATGACGGAGGACGAGGTCGTCCGCTTCCTCGACGACCAGGTCAACGGCTAACCGCCGTCGCCGCCGCCAGTTCCTCAGCCACCCGGGCGATGCGTCGCTTCCCGCAGAGGGAGGCGGCGATCGTCAGGTTGCGCAGGCCTTGCGGCAGGTGCGCGAGGAAATCGGCGCGGCCTTGCTGGCGTCCGAGGTAGGCGTAGGCGCCGCAAGCCTGCAGCAGGCGCTGCGTGGCGGCGATGTGCAGGAGGTGCGAGAACTCGTCCAGCGAGCCCTTCCAGTCGGCGACTTCGCGGGCCTGGTCCTCGATTTCGATGCGCCAGAGGTCCATGTCCTTGCAGGTGAGGTAGGGGTCGAAGGCGAGCGAGGCGTAGTCGTAGAATTGGCAACCGAGGCGCGCGCCTTGGAAGTCGATCAGGTACGTCTGGTCGTTGCGGACGAGCAGGTTCTGCGATTGGAAGTCCCGGTGCACGAGCACCTGTGGGCGGGCGTTGAGCTCCTTGGCCAGCGTGGCCATCTCGTTCTGGAGGTCGCGGTCGGGCTTGCGGCCGGCGAGGACGTTGTCCGTGAAGTACTGGCGCTCCCAAGCGTAGAGCTTGTCGCCGAAGGGCTCCATCAAGGTGAGGCCGGCGGTCTGGACCGCTTCGGCGCCGAGGCGATGGAGGTGGCCGACTTGCTCCAAGGCCGAGGCCACCGCGGGCCAGGGGAAGGTGGCTTGGCGCGTCAGCGACCAGAGGTCGGTGTCGCCGAGGTCTTCCAGCAGGAGGACGCCGGCGTCGGTGTCTTCGGCGAGCACTTGCGGGACGTTGAGGCCAGCGGCGAAGAGGGTCTGGCCGAGGCGACCGTAGAGGAGGTTCTCCGGGCGGGCATCATCGTAGATGCAGAGCATCGCGGTGCTGCCGTCGGGCTTCGTCACGCGGTGGAAGCGGCGACCGGAACCGCCCTTGAGTGGCGCTTCGCCTGCGACGAGGGCGTAGCCGAAACGGGCCGCCGCGTCGGCCGTGGCGATGGCGCCGCGCACGGGCTTCTCCAGCTCGGCCTTCACTTGCTGATACTCTTCGACGGTGCCGAGGTCGTGCCAATGGGCCGAGGTGTCCAGGTAGCCTTGCACCGCGCCGGGCGTGGCCTGCACGCGGGTGAGGAAGTGCTCGACGAGCGAAGCGATCGCGGCGGGGACGCCGGCGACGAAGGCGCGCGTGGCGAAGCAGATGCCGGTGTATTGGTACGAGGGGTCCGTCTTGCCGAGGCGGTCGCGGAGGTCCGTGACGAAGCCGTCGTCGGTGATCCGCACGTTGGCGTTCGGGCCTTTCTCGCGCACGACGAGCGTGGCTTCGGCCCCGTTGGCGACGTGGTGCGCATAGGCTTCGGCGAGGCGGCAGTCCGAGAGGATATCGCCGTTCCAGACGACGAGGTGCGCGTCGTCCGCGGTCAGGAACTGGGCGATGTTCGCCAAGCCGCCGCCGGTTTCGAGGAGCACGGGTTCATGCACGAACCGGATCTCGGCGTCCTGCCAGCGGCCGGTCGGGAAGGCCTGCGTCCACGCTTCCGGGCAATGGTGCGTGTTGATGAGGAAGCGGCGCGTGCCGGCCGCGTAGAGCGCGGCGATGGCGCGTTCGACCATCGGCTTGCCGCCCAACGGGAGCAGCGGCTTGGGGCAGTGTTCGGTCAACGGACGCAGGCGCGTGCCGAGGCCGGCGCCGAGGATGAAGGCAGTCTTAGGGAAATCAGGCATGGGAAGGGGATGGGGCGGAGCAGCTCGGGCAGATGCCGTAGATCTCCATGATGTGGGTCAGGTCGGCGAAGCCTTTGCCGCGGGCCGCCGCTTCGAGGCGGCTGGTATCGCACCCGGGCAGGCGCTCGATCCGGCCGCACCGGCGGCAGATGACGTGGTGGTGGTGATGGCCGGGGGCCACCAAGGCGTAGAGGCTGCGGCCCCGTTCCAGCGGGTGCCGTTGCACGATGCCGGCTTCGTCTAAGGCCCCGAGGCTGCGGTAGACGGTGACGAGGTCCAAGGTGCCGTCGCCGGCCGAGGCATGGATTTCCTCCGCGCTCAAGGGGCGGCTGGCTTCGGCCAGGACGTTCAGCATGGCCAGGCGCGGGGCAGTGACCCGGAGGGACCGCTCCTTCATCCGCTGGATGGCCGACTCGATGCGGGGCAGGGGGCTCCCTCCGCAGCATTGGTCGTCATGTCGGTGTCCCTGGGCCATAGGGGGTAGTTTGCTGAGCCTTATGACGTGGCAATACCGAATGGCCACTTGCCAGCCGTCCCGGTCTGGTTTCTCTCGATGCACGCATGTCCGACCGTTCGGTCCAGTCTGCGGCCCCGCGCGAGCTCGGCCCCGTTTCCTACCAAGACTTCGTCTCGAACGAACCGTTTCCGTTGGAACTCGGCGGCGAGCTGCCCGGCCTGACGCTCCGCTACGAGACCTACGGCACGCTGCTGCCCGACAAGTCCAACGCTATACTGGTGCCGCACGCGCTGAGCGGCGACCATCACCTCGCCGGACGTTACGCCCCGACCGACCCCAAGGCGGGTTGGTGGGATCATTTCGTCGGCCCCGGCAAGGCCATCGACACCGACCGCTTCTTCGTCATCGGGGTCAACTGCATCGGGGGGTGCCGCGGATCCACGGGCCCGCTCTCGATCGACCCGCGCACGGGCCAGCGTTTCGGCGGCTACTTCCCGGAAATCACGCTGGGCGACATCGTCCGCGGCCAACGCATGGTGGTCCGCCACCTCGGCATCACCAAGCTCCACGCCGTCGTCGGCGGTTCGATGGGCGGGATGCAGGCGTTGCTCTGGTCGGGCGATTATCCCACCGAGGTCGGCCGCATCGCCATCCTCGCCGCCGGCCTGAGCCAGTCGCCGATGGCCATCGCGCTCAACGCGGCCTCCCGCGCCTGCGTGGAGACCGACCCCAATTTCCGCGGTGGTCACTACACGCCCGGCGAAGGGCCGGATTCCGGCTTGGCGGTCGGTCGCATGATCAGCCACATCAGCTATTTGTCCTCGGCGGCATTCGACCAGAAGTTCGGGCGCACCCGCGTCCCCGGCGCGCAACCGCGCGACCCCGTCTTCTGGCAAGTGGAGAGCTACCTCAACCACCAGGGCCAGGCTTTCGTGAAACGCTTCGACGCCAACAGCTGGCTGCGCATCACGCGCGCGGTCGACCGCTTCGACCTGACCGCTCGCGCCGCCGCCGGCCGCTTGTTCCGCCAAGACGGCCCCGAGGTCCTGGCGGTCGGTTTCTCCAGCGATTGGCTCTACCCGACGAGCGAGCTCCGCATGGTCGTCGCCGCCGCCACCGCGGTCGGCGTCAACGCTGCCTACCTTGAGGTCATCACCGACGCCGGCCACGATGGCTTCCTGCTGCCCGACACGGGGCTGAGCGTACGCCTGCACGCTTTCCTGGGCTAGGTCAGAGCAGCGGCGCCAACGCCCTCGAGATGGCTTCGAGCACCCTGCCTGACCACGTCCGGCTCCGGCGGTACAGGTCCTCCGAATACGGCGTCGATTCGGCGGTCAGGCTGGCGAGGAAGGCTTGCACTTCCGCCAGCGCCGCCGGGTCGCGGACGACCGCGGCGATCTCGTAGTTGAGGAAGAGCGAGCGCATGTCGAGGTTCGCCGAACCTACGACAAAGCGCTCGTCGTCCACCACGAGGAGCTTGGCGTGCAGGACGTCGGGCTTGAAGAAGAGGATCTCGGCGCCGGCCTCCTTGAGGGTGCGGAGATACCCGCGGCGGGCGAAATCGAGCAGGCGATGGTCCGACCGCCGGGGCACGAGCACGCGCACGCGACGGCCTTTGGCGGCCGCGGCCACGAGCAGCCGGAAGAGGGTCTGGTCCGGGATGAAGTAGGGCGTGACGATCGTCAGGGAGGTCCGCGCGTTCTCGATGAGCGCGATGTATTGCTCCCAGAGCGGGTCGTTGGCGCAGTCGGGACCGGAGGCGATGACGTCGATCTCGGCGCTGCCTTGGGGCGCGGGTTGGCCCTTGAGGACGTCGGCGAACGCCGCAGGGTCGGCGTCCGTGGCTTGGCACCAGTCGGCGATGAAGACCTGTTCGAGCGCGGCCGCGGCCGGCCCCGCGACGCGGAAGGAGCAATCGCGGAAGCGTCGGTTCGAGGGCTCGCGCCCCATGTAGGCCAGGCCGAGGTTTTGGCCGCCGAGGATGGCGACCTCGCCGTCGAAGATCGCGAGCTTGCGGTGGTTGCGCCAGTTGGCCGAGCCCTTGCCTTGCATGGGGAGCACGGGATTGAAGCGCGCGACCTGGCCGCCGGCCTTGAGCAGGGAACGGCAGAGCCGCATCGGCGTGCCCCAACTGCCGACCGCATCCACCAGCAGCCGCACTTCCACGCCCTCGCGCGCGCGCCGCACCAGCAGGCCCATCAGTTCCCGCCCAACCGCGTCGGGCGACAGGATGTAAGTGGAGATATGGATGCGTGTGCGCGCACCGAGGATCTCGGCGTGCAGGGCCGCCAAGGTGTCGCGTCCGTCGCGGTCGCCCAGCAGGCGGATGGCGTTGCCCGCGGGGCGGACCGGGCCGGCGAAGCGCCGGGCCGCCGCCTTGATGCGCACCTTGGCCTGCGCCAAGGCGCCGTGCTTGCGGCCTCCGAAAAGGAAGAGCACCGTGGCGGTGATGAGCGGGAAGAAGATGACCGCGGGCCCCCAGAGCAACGCATAGCCCAGCGAGACGCGCGCGCCCACGGCCCGGACGATGACGTAGAGTCCCGCGGCCACACGCAACCCCAGCCAGACGAGCTCGGCGTCGAGCGCGCTCGGGAAGGGATTGGTCCAAGCCAACATGGCGCCACGTTAGCGGTCGCCGCCGGCTTTGGGCACAAAAAAAGACCCCGGTTGCCCGGGGTCTTGTTGGGAGCGCGGTGAGCGCTTAGTTGCCAGCCTTGTCGAGCAGGTCGCCGAGGCTGTTGAAGTCGCCGCTGCCCGAGGAGGACGAGGACGAACCGCCAGCCGACGGAGCCGGAGCGCCGCCCGTGGACGGGCCCTTGATGCGCTCGTAGGAGCTGATTTCGGCCTGCAGGCGCTCGGGGTCGTAGTTCGCGGCCTTGATCGAGAGACCGATGCGACGGTCTTCCTTGTCGATCTTGATGACGCGAGCCGTGACTTCCTGGCCGACCTTGACGACGTCCTTGACGTTCTCAACGCGCTGTTCGGCGAGCTGGGAGACGTGCACGAGGCCGTCGATCTCGTCGGAGAGCTCGATGAAGGCACCGAAGTTGGCCACCTTGGAGACCTTGCCGTTGACGAGGTCGCCGATGCGGTACTTGCGGTCGATTTCGCTCCACGGATCCTGCTGGGTCTGCTTGACGCCGAGCGAGATGCGCTGCTGGTCGACATCCACGTCGAGGACGATGGCTTCGACGTCGTCGCCCTTCTTCATGACTTCGGCCGGGTTGTTGATGCGGCGCGTCCAGCTCATGTCGGACACGTGCACCATGCCGTCGATGCCGTCTTCGAGTTCGACGAAGGCACCGTAGTTGGTGAGGTTGCGCACCTTGCCGCGGACGCGGGCGCCCACCGGGTAGCTGTGGCGGACCTTTTCCCACGGATTGGTCTCGAGCTGGCGGATGCCGAGGGAGATCTTCTGCTCCTCCTTGTTGACGTTGAGGATGACCGCGTCGACTTCCTGGCCGACCTTGAGGATGTCGGACGGCTTCTGGACGCGCTTGGTCCAGGAGAGTTCGGAGACGTGGACGAGGCCTTCGACGCCGCCTTCGATCTCGATGAACGCGCCGTAAGCCACGAGGTTGACGACCTTGCCGTGCACCTTGGTGCCGACCGGGTAACGCTTCTCGATGCCTTCCCACGGGTTGGACTGGGTCTGCTTGAGGCCGAGGGAGACGCGTTCGCGCTCGCGGTCGACTTCGACGACCATGACGGTGATTTCTTCACCGACCTTGACGACTTCGCTCGGGTGACCGATGCGGCCCCAGGACATGTCGGTGACGTGGAGGAGGCCGTCGAGACCGTCGAGGTCCACGAACGCGCCGTAGTCGGTGATGTTCTTGACGATACCGCGACGGATGACGCCGGGCTTGACCTCTTCGAGGAGCTTGCGGCGGCTTTCGCCACGCTGTTCTTCGATGAGCTCGCGACGGGAGACGACGAGGTTCTTCTTCTCCTTGTTGATCTTGATGATCTTGAAGTCGAAGGTCTGGCCCACGAAGCCTTCGAGGTTCTTCGGGGGGTTGACGTCGATCTGCGACGACGGCATGAAGGCGTCGACGCCGACGGAGACGATGAGGCCGCCCTTGACGACGGACTTCACGCGGCCCTGGACGATGGAGCCTTCCTGGCAATTGGCTTCGATGCTTTCCCACTTCCGGATCTGGAGGGCGCGATCGTAGGAGACGGTCGGGGTGCCG
>JBEGRN010000004.1:0-25732 GCA_041180425.1 Verrucomicrobiota bacterium | reverse complement strand
TTTGTCGAGGCGGCCGACGCAGAACAGGCGCAACGCGGAGTACTCGGGCGGCACCATCTCAAAGACCGTATGCCCGCCATGGGAATCGTCGTTGGTGCAGAGGAACCCCTTGGGCTTGTTCATCATCAGCACGACCGTCCGGGCCAAAGGCTTGATCTCGCGGCCTTGGCAGCGGACCACATCGACCGAGGGGTCGACCGGCTGACCGGTGGCCGCGACCTTGCCGTTAATCAGGACTTGTCCGTCCGCCACGAGGCGCTCCGCATCCCGTCGGGAGCAGACCCCCGCCTGGGCGAGGAACTTGTGGATGCGCATGGGACCTTCGGACACGCCCAGACGACTAGAGGCTTCTGGGGGCGGAGGGCGAGACAATCAATGCAGGGGGCAGCCGATAACTTTTCTCGCCCTCCCCGCCCGCAGTCCCCAAATAGGTGCCATGCGCCTCATCGACGGCAACGCCACCGCCCAACAAGTCCTCGCCGAAGTCAAGGCCCGCGTGGCCAAGCTCGCCCCCCTCGTCCCGCATGTCGCCTTCGTGCGCGTCGGCGACGACCCCGCCTCCGTATCCTACGTCACCAAGAAGCAGAAGACCGCCGCCGAAGTGGGCATGCGCGCCAGCCTGCAGCTCTTCCCGGAGACGGTGACGAAGGAAGAACTCTTCGCCCACCTCGACCAACTGAACGCCGACCCCTCGGTCCACGGCATCCTCATCCAGGCCCCTTTGCCGAAGCACCTGCCCGAGACGGAAGTCTTCAACCGCGTCTCGCCTGACAAGGACGTCGACGGCTTCGGCACCCAGAGCATCGGCCGCCTCGTCCAAGAACTCCCCGGCGCCTTCGCCGCCTGCACCCCGGCCGGCGTCATCGAGCTGCTGCGCCGCTCCGGCGTCGCCACCGCCGGCAAGCACGCCGTCGTGGTCGGCCGTTCCCTCATCGTCGGCAAGCCCGCCGCCGTGCTGCTGCTCGCCAAAGGTTGCGACTGCACCGTCACCATCGCGCACTCCCGCACCCAAGACCTCGCGGCCATCGTCCGCCAAGCCGACATCGTCGTCGCCGCCATCGGCAAGCCGCGCTTCATCACCGCCGACATGGTCAAGCCCGGCGCCGTCGTCATCGACGTCGGCATCAACCGCGTCCCCGATGCGACCAAGAAGGCTGGCTACCGCATCGTCGGCGACGTCGACTTCGACGCCGTCTCGCCGCTCTGCGAGGCCATCACGCCCGTGCCCGGCGGCGTCGGCCCGATGACCGTGGCGATGCTGATGAAGAATACCCTCGACGCCTGCGAACGCGCCCAAGCCCGTGGCTGAGGTCAAGCCGCCACCCTTCACCCTGCCGCCGGCCGGCTTCTGGTGGCGTTCTTTGGCTTTCCTCGCGGACTTCATACCGCTGATCGTGCTTGGGCTCTTCGTCGCTGGGCACCTGGCCAACGACGAGCAAGCCGCCGCCCGCGCCAAGAGCGACCAATACCAGGAGCGACTCATCAAACTGTACGAGCAGGCGTTGACCCAGCCTTCTTCGCGCGCCCAGAGCACGCTGATGAACACGCTCCTCCATCCGGCCGAGGACGACATCCAAGCCTACGTCGACTGGCACGTCTACCAAGGCGAAGTCTGCTTCTTCGTCATGCTCCTCGGGCTCTTCTTCCAGGAGTGGCTCTGGCGCGGCCAGACCTTGGGCAAGCGGATCTTCAACCTGCGCACCGTCGACCACGCCACGCAGGCCCCGCCCACGCTGATGGCCTGCCTCCTGCGCTCGTTCTGGAAGGCGGCCTTCGTGACGCTCTACAACCCGCTCACGATCGTGATTGGCTTGATAAACTTCCACGTACCGCTCTTCCGCTACGACCGCCGCAGCTGGCACGACATGCTCTCGCGGACTTACGTCATCGACGCCAAGCAGAACCGAACCCAGCAGGGGTAATCGGTTTTTCGGTCCCGCCCATCGGCGCCATCGCCTTGCGGATGCGCCGTGGGTGATGGCTTGTGGTCCTGCCTGAACCAGATATGCCTTCGTCCATGCGGCTTTTCCGCTGGACCGCCCTTCTCGCCTGCGCCCACGGCATCGCAGGAAACCTCCCGTTGCCGCCCATCGGACCGGGAGCGCCCACCGCGGGGAAACGGGTGGCCGTCACAGCACTGGAATACGCCGGCACACAGGTCCACCACCTCATCGCCTTGCCCGATGACTGGAGTCCGGCCGCCCAGGCCAAAGGCAGGCGCTGGCCTGTCATCGTCGAATACACTGGCAACCTGCATCCCGCCTCTGGCTCCACCGGGGAGGTCGAGGGCGCCGCCTTAGGCTATGGCCTGAGCCGCGGACAGGCCATCTGGGTTGTCCTACCCTACATCGCCACCGACCGTCGGCACAACGAGGTCATCTGGTGGGGCGACGTCGACGCGACGGTGGCGTACGCCAAGCAACAGGTGCCACGCATCTGCGCGGAGTACGGCGGCGACCCTCGCCAAGTCCTGCTCTGCGGTTTCTCACGCGGCGCCATCGCCGTCTCCTTCCTAGGGCTCCACGACGATGAGATTGCCCGACTCTGGTGCGGCTTTTGGGCGCACGACCACTTTGACGGGACGCGCAGTTGGTCAGGACAGGATTGGAGTAGCCCCTTACCTCGCTATCAAAAGGAAACCGCCGCCCGGCTCGAACGCCTGCAAGGCCGGCCTTTACTGGTCACGCAAGGCATCGCCAGCACGGGCACCCGCGAGTTCCTGACGCCGTTGCTCCCTCCTTCCGCCTGGACTTGCCGCGACGTCGACATGACGGCGGTGGGCGGCGCCTTCCCGAATCCAATGGCGAAGGATCCGCACAATGACCGCTGGCTCCTCCGGGACTCGCCGGCTGGCGAGGAAGTCCACCGCTGGTGGGCGCAGGTCTTGAACGGTACCAACAAGAAGCCCCGGTAGGAACCGGGGCTTCGGAGGAGTCGGGACTCAGGGTTTAGCCTTCGCCACCTTCGCTGTCACCGCCGCGTTCGCGGAAGGGACGGCGCTCGCCGCGTTCCGGACGGTCGCCACGGGGGCGGTCCATCGGCTTCGGGGCGGGGG
Source organism: Verrucomicrobiota bacterium (assembly GCA_041180425.1). Lineage (GTDB taxonomy): Bacteria > Verrucomicrobiota > Verrucomicrobiia > Opitutales > UBA953 > UBA953. The sequence goes on along the minus strand of JBEGRN010000004.1, from coordinate 22,677 downwards.
TGTATTCGCGGCCTTCCTTCTCGGCGATGGCGGCGCGGCGCGAGAGGCGCACGCGGCCCTTGTCGTCGATGCCGACGCACTTCACGATGATCTCGTCGCCGAGCTTGACGATGTCTTCGACGCGGTTGACGCGGAAGTCAGCGAGCTCGGAGATGTGCACGAGGCCTTCCTGACCCGGGAGGCATTCGACGAAGGCGCCGAACTCCTTGACCGAGCGGACGATGCCCTTGTACGTCTTTTCGAGTTCGATCTGGGCCGAGATGAGGTTCACCTCGTTGACCGCGCGGGCCAGCTTTTCGCCGTCCGTCGCGAAGATCGTGACCCAACCGGAATCGTCCTGGTCGATGTCGATCTGGCAACCCGTGTACTCGGTGATGCGCTTGATGTTCTTGCCGCCCGGACCGATGAGCGCGCCGATCTTGTCGGACGGGATCTTGATGCGGTGGGTGCGGGGGGCGCAGGGCTTCAGTTCCGGACGGGTCGACGGCATCACCTGACCCATGATGTCGAGGATGGCGTCGCGGGAGACCTTGTTCTGGGCGATGGCTTCCTTGGCGATGCCGATCGGCAGGCCGTGGATCTTGAGGTCGAGCTGGAAGGCGGTGATGCCTTCGCGCGTGCCGCAGATCTTGAAGTCCATGTCGCCGTAGTGGTCTTCGGCGCCGATGATGTCGGTGAGCACGCGGTGCTTCACGATCTGGCCGCTCTGGTCTTCGGTCACGAGACCGCAGGAGATGCCGGCCACCGGGGCCTTGATGGGCACGCCGGCGTCGAGGAGCGCGAGGGTACCGCCGCAGACGGAGGCCATCGAGGTGGAGCCGTTGGATTCCATGATCTCGGAGACGAGACGGATGGAGTACGGGAAGTCCTGTTCGGAAGGCAGCACGGAGAGCAGCGAGCGCTCGGCGAGGTTGCCGTGACCGGTTTCGCGGCGGCTGGTCATGCCGAAACGGCCCGTCTCACCGACGGAGAACGGAGGGAAGTTGTAGTGGAGGAGGAACGAGCGCTTGCTCGGGCCGCCGGTGATGGCGTCGACTTCCTGGGCGTCCTTGGAGGTGCCGAGGGTGGCGAGCACGAGGCCCTGGGTTTCGCCGCGCCGCTCTGGATGATGGCGTTGCGGTAGACCTTCTCCTGGAGCTTCTCGAAGGCCATCTTGATCTGGCGGGCGTCGAAGACGTCGCCGAGCTCGGCCTTACAGGCGGCCTTGGCCTTCTCGACCACGGCCTTGACGGCGTCGCCGCGTTCCTTCTTGGACGCGAGGAAGATCGCCTTCTTCAGCTGGTCGCCTTCGTTGGCGACGCGTTCGCAGATCGCGAGAGCCTTGGCTTCGCAGACGACGAGCGGGAACTGGCGCTTGGCCTTGGAGTACATCGCGGCGAGCTTGCGCTGGGCGGCGATGATCGGCTGGATGGCCTTCTGGGAGTATTCGAGGGCGGCGATGAAGTCGGCTTCCGGGAGCTGGTCGGCGGAACCTTCGATCATCATCATGTCCTTCTCGTTGCCGACATAGATGAGGTCGAGGTCGGACTGGTACTGCTCTTCGTGCGTGGGGTTGACCACGAACTGGCCGTTGATGCGGCCGAGGCGGATGCCGGCGATCGGGCCGTTCCACGGGATGTCGGAGCAAAGGAGCGCGGCGGAAGCGCCGTTTACCATGAGCACGTCGGAGTCGTTGATCTGGTCAGCCGAGAGCAGCAGGCCGATCACCTGGACTTCGTTGAGGAAGCCTTCAGGGAAGAGCGGGCGGAGCGGGCGGTCGCAGAGGCGGGAGGTGAGGATTTCCTTGTCGGAAGGCTTACCTTCGCGACGGAAGTAACCACCGGGGAAGCGGCCGGCAGCGGCGAACTTCTCGCGGTAGTCGACGGTCAGGGGGAAGAAGTCCTGGTCCGGAGAGCGGAGGTCTTCGGCGGCGGTGGCCGACACGAAGAGGGTCGTCTCGCCCTTGCTGATGGTGACGGCACCATTCGCCAGACGGGCGATGGAACCGGTGCTGATGGTGATACCGAGTTCGTCGATGGTCACCGAGTGTTTCTGTTTCATTGTGTTTTTTGCGTTTTGCGCGTTGTGCCAGGCGGGATTGCCCGGCGGTTTTGGTTGGGGGGGTGAAAAGCGGACGTCCCAGCGGTGGCTGGGACGTGCAAGCAAGACCGGCCGCGTCAGCGGCAGGCTTACTTACGCAGGCTGAGCTTGCTGATCAGGGCGTTGTAACGGTCCAGATCGCTCGACTTCAGGTAGGCAAGGAGCTTGCGGCGACGGTTGGTCAGCATGATGAGACCGCGGCGCGAGTGGAAATCCTTACGGTGGGTACGGAGGTGGTCCGTGAGGTGGTTGATGCGACCGGAGAGGAGCGCGACCTGGACTTCGGGGGAACCGGTGTCCTTGGCATCCTGCTGGTGCTTCTTGATGATATCAGACTTTTCGAACGACATGACTTTATGTGGGTGTTTGGGTTGAGTTTGGCCGACTTGGGAGGAATTCCCGAGGACCCGCCGGATGGCCGGTACCTCCGTCTGGAAGGAACTTGCGCTCCCCGGCCAGCGTGAGAAGGGGTCCACCCTTCTCCCTAACGAAGTTAAGCGGAATTCGTGACAGGTCGCCCCCCTGGAGGCAAGCAGGAAACCGCCCCCGAACCGACTTATTCACAGCCCCCTACGGGCTTAGTTTTCGGTGAAAATCAGGTCGTAACCGAGGCAAGCCGCCAAAAGCAAGGCGACCTGGGCTGGCTGGCTCGCGGAGCTCGGCGCGAGGGTCAATTGGTAGTTGTCCGCCGAGGTGAAGAACTCCTTGGCCAGGCCCGCCCACTTCTTGTCCATGGTGCCGATCACCTGTCCGGAGCCATCGACGAGTTCACGGGTCCAGCTCATCCACTTCCCGCTGAAGCTGCCGACCTGGCGCTCATTGGCATCCTCGACGATGAGCTCGCGCTTGAAGGAGATGAACTTCGTGCGGAGCAGGCCTAAGAAGCGGCCTTGGCCATCGTACACGCTCAGGCGGGTGCGCCAGAACGTGAAGGGCTTCTCGATCCGCAAAGCGACGGACTTGCCATCGGCTTCATAGACTACGACGGTCGTCGGCAGCAGGGCCTTATTGATCAACAAGCGCACCCACGCGGCCTTGGGCTCTTCCTTCGCGAGGCCGAGCTGCGCACCGGTCATCGGATCCAGGATATCGTAAGCGTCGGTCAACTTCATGAACGCGACATGCTCGCGGATGAAGAAGGTCGAACGGTTGAGCAACGACGGGAGGGGCGGCGGCATTTCTTGCATGCCCTGTTCTCCTCACGAACCCCTGCCCTCGTCCAGCGAGAATCGCTCAGAACGCCACGTCGACCTCGTAGACGTCACCCGGCCGCCGCGCGATCGCTTCGATCCGGAAGCCATTGGGGTCCGGGATGATCTCAGCCAGGTCGAACGAGCGCACCGACGCCGGCAAGCCTTCGAACACGAGCGTGAAGACATACGGCTGGGTGTAGTCGACCCGCGTCCAGTGGGGGTAGAGCGAGATCTTCTCGAACGACAAGAGTCGGCTGGTGTGGTTCGAGGCGCGGTCGAGCAGGAAGGTGCTCTGCCAGACCCGGACCAGCTCGGTGGTGTAAGGCGGCACCCGGACATGGACGACCACGGGCTCCAACGGCTGCACGGAGGTCTCCGCCGCCTGCTGGGGCCGGACGGTCGTCAAGGTCGCACTGGCTGGACTCATCCCCGCACCCTATGCGCCGCCGGCGAACTGGCAAGCGAGGCCTCGCCCGATTAGCCCGTTGACTCCCTTCCCTTCCGAAAGCGGAATAGGTCCATGGACAACGGCTCAACGGATAAACCCGGCCTCACCGGGGCGGAACGCAGCAAGCTGCGCAGCCTCGCGCAGACCCTCGACCCGAAGGTCTTCGTGGGCAAGGCCGGCATCAACGAAGGCATCGCCAAGCTGCTGCTCCAAGCCTTCAGCAACGCCGACCTCGTGAAGGTCCGCTTCACCGCCGAACGAGACGCCATGGAAACCCAGATGCAGGAACTCGCCCGCCTCACCGGCAGCGAGGTCATCGGCAGCGTGGGCCGCACCGCGACTTTCTTCAAGCTGGGCGAAGCCTCCGACGACGCCGGCGAATAAGCCATGGACGCCGCCAGGTTCCAGTCGCAGCACGACTCCCTGATCCAGGCCGCGGAAACGGCCTTGCGCACCCTCACCCCGGCAGCCGACACGCGGCCCGCCCGCCTCCACGCGGCCATGCGCTACTCGCTCGAGGCTGGCGGCAAGCGCTTGCGCCCCGTGCTCTGCCTCGCCGCAGCGCAGGCCTTCCAACCGACCGCCGACGCCCGCCACGCGGCGACCGCGCTCGAGTGCATCCACACGTATTCGCTCATCCACGACGACTTGCCCTGCATGGACAACTCCGACCTCCGTCGGGGCCGTCCGTCCTGCCACAAGGCGTTCGATGAAGCCACCGCCCTGCTCGCCGGCGACGCCCTGCTGCCGCTGGCGTTCGCGTTGTTGGCCCAAGGCTACGCCGACCGGCCCGAACTCGCCCGCCGGCTCGTCGCCGAGCTCGCCCACGCCGCCGGCTCGACGTTGCTCGTCGGCGGCCAGACCGAAGACATGGGTGGCCTGGCCGCCGGCGCCGACGCGGATCGCCTCGAATTCATCCTGCTCGGCAAGACGGCCGCGATGCTCAGCGCCCCGTTGGCGATGGGCGCCCTGATCGGGGGAGCCTCCGACGACGACGTCGAGCACTGCCGTCGCGCTGGCCGCGCCGCCGGCATCGCCTTCCAGCTGGTCGACGACCTCTTGGATGGTTCCGCCAACGCTGCGCAACTCGGCAAGCCGGTCGGCGCCGACGCCCAGAACGGCAAGTTCACTTACCCGGGCCTGCATGGCATCCCGGCGACCCAAGCGCGCATCCTGGCGCTCACGGCCGAGGCCAACGAGCACCTGGCTGCCTGCCGTGGCGACACCACCTTCCTGCGCACGCTGATCACGCGCATGGCCAGCCGTGACCGTTAAGCGGCGCGGGTCAATCGTCGGTCCGTAAGGCCGTCCCGGGCAACTGTTCCGGCAACCAGCCGTAATAGGTCCCCAACCACAGCCGCCAAGCGAGCGGATGGAGGAAAGGCGGCACCAGCAACGCGGTGGCAGCCGCGATCTTCACGGCCGTCAAGCCACTGACCCAGCCTTGGGCGTAGCAGAACAACAAGATCGGCAGCACACCGAAGGCCGTCAGCCCGTAGTTCCAGACGATGGCGCCAAGGAAGAACCCTTCCTTACGCCGCAGCACCATGCCGCAGTTTCCGCAGGCGGCGGGAGTGTCGGTCAGGCGACGCCAGAAACCTTGGGTCGCCGGCGGCCGCACAGGCTGGGCGCAGTTCGGACAACGCCCCCGCGCGCAGCGGGTGAAGAGGTCGAAGCGGAAGGCCACGGACCCAGCCTAGCCCGTCTGGGCCCGCTGTAAAGCAAAGGGCCGGCTTCCTTGCGGAAACCGGCCCTGGAGAGCGGAGCGAGGTCGCTTATTCGGCGGCCGTCTCACCCACCTGGAAGCGGGTGAAGCGCACGATCGAAACCTCTTCGCCGACCTTCTTGGAGAGTTCGGCGAGGAGCTGGGAGACCTTCTTCTCGGGGTCGCGGAAGAACGACTGCTCGAGGAGGCAAACGTCGGCGAAGTACTTGTCGACGCGGCCGGAGATGATCTTCTCGATGTTCGAGAGCTGCGCCTTCTTGCGGGCTTCAGAAGCCACGAACTGCTTCTCGGCCACGACGATCCGCTTTTCGAGCTCGGCGATGGCTTCGGCGTTCTTGGCGGCCTGCTGTTCGACGAGCTGGCCCTTGTAGTCTTCGATCACGCGCTTGCACTCGTCGATCGCCTTGTCGGCTTCCGACTTGGTGAACTCGAGGGCGATTTCGCGCTCCTTGGCGACGACTTCAGGGGAGACTTCTTCGCGACGGACGAAACGGCCGTTGTTCGCGACGACCTGCATCGCCATCTGGCGAGCGAAGTCGGCGACGTCCGCGTGGGCGGCGCCGGCGGCGGACTTCGTCGAGAGCTCGATGAGGACGGCGATCTTGGCGCCGGTGTGGACGTAGGCGGAGACGCGGCCGTTGCCGGAAGCGGCGAACTTGAGGACGCGGGAGACCTTGAGGTTCTCGCCGATCTTCGTGACCTGGTCGTTCAGGAAGTCGTTCACCTTGCGGGAAGCGTCCGCGTGGTAAGGCTGGTCGAGCAGGTTGTCGACGCCGTTACGGGAAGCCTGACCGACGAGGTCCTTGGCGAGGGCGACGAAGGCTTCGTTCTTGGCGACGAAGTCCGTCTCGCAGTTCAGTTCGAGGAGCGTCGCGGACGTGCCGGAAGCGTCGACCTGGACGGCGAGCATGCCTTCGCTGGCCTTGCGGTCAGCCTTCTTGTTGCGGGTCGCGATCCCCTTGATGCGGAGGATCTCGACGGCCTTTTCCATGTCGCCGTTGGCCTCGGTGAGGGCCTTCTTGCAATCCATGAGACCCGCGCCGGTACGCTGGCGCAGATCGTTGACCGTCTGGGCGGTGATAGCGGACATGGCGGGATTACTTGGTGGTCTTGCGCGGACGAGCGGTCTTGGCAGCACCCTTGGCTTCTTCGCCTTCGGCGCCTTCGCTGGCCTTCATCAGCTCATCGGAGATGGTGACTTCGGGCTGGGCGTTCTCCGTGGATTCGCCACGGGAGAGAGGGGTCACGGTCTTGCGCGGGTTGGCGTCGACCTTGCGGCGAGCCAGACCGTTCTGGACAGCCTGGGAGAGGACTTCGACGACCAAGCGGATGGACTTGGCGGCGTCGTCGTTGCCCGGGATCGGGAACTTGAGGACCGAGGGATCGGAGTTCGAGTCGCAGAGGCCGATCACCGGGATCTTGAGGCGGTTGGCTTCGTTGACGGCGATGGCTTCGTGCTTGGTGTCGATGACGATCATCGCGGCCGGGAGGTCGCGGTATTCGAGGAGGCCTTCGAAGTTGCGCTGCATGCGGGCCATCTCACGACGGACAGCGGCGCCTTCCTTCTTGTGCATCTTGGCGAGGGAACCGTCCTGCTCCATCTTCAGGTAGGTGCGGTAGGACTCGAGCGACTTCTTGATAGTCGCGAAGTTGGTGAGGGTGCCGCCGAGCCAGCGGTTCACGGCGAAGGGCATGCCGGTCGCCTTGGCGGCGGCGCGGACGACTTCCTGGGCCTGCGGCTTGGTCGCGACGAAGAGCACTTCCTTGCCCTTGGCGGAGACGTCTTCGAGGTAAGCGGCCGCGGCGGCGAGGCACGCATGCGACTTCTCGAGGTCGATGATCGACACGCCGTTGCGGTGGTCGAAGATGTACGGACGGGACTTAGGATTCCAGCGACGGGTCTGGTGGCCGAAGTGCACGCCAGCGTCGAGGAGGTCTTTTACGGTGATGTTCATGGTATTTTTAGCTCCGTATCCCGCTTCCTGCCGAAGGAGAGGACATTGGATCAGGTGTATTTGACTGCAGTTTTGGTTGGAATGTCGGAAGCAATCGGCGGTCGCTCCCAACGGTGGAAAGGGGTTTCAAACACCCCCCACCCCCGCTGGCAAGGGAAAAAGGGCTATTTTAGGCTGACAACCGACGGGGGGTCGGCACGGTGCTGGGTTCATGCTGTGGGTCTACCGCATCCTCTTTCTGCCCCTCCTGCTGCTGGCCTCGCCTTATTATCTCTGGCGGATGCTGCGCCGCGGGGGGTATGGGGCCGGGTTCAGCCAACGGCTGGGCTTCCTGCCTCCCCTGCCCGCCCACCCCAAGCGTCTCTGGATCCAAGCGGTTTCGGTCGGTGAAATCGAGGCTATCGGCCCCCTGCTCAAAGAACTCAAGGCCTCAGGCCAAGTGGATCTGGTGCTCACCACCACGACTAGCACGGGGTATCGCCTCGCCCGCGAGCGTTACGCCGAGGTGTGTTCCTTCATCGGCATCTTCCCCGTCGATTTCTGGCCGTGCAGCGCCCTGGCCTACCGCCGGCTCAAGCCGTCATGCATCGTACTGACTGAAGGCGAGCTCTGGCCCGAACACCTCGGGCAAGCCCGCGCCCGCGGCTTGCCGACGCTGCTGATCAACGCACGCCTCTCGGATCGCTCCTTCGCCCGACACCAGCAGCTCAACTGGGCAAGCCGCGGCCTGCTCGCCGGCTTCAGTTGGATCGGCGCCGGCAGCGAAGAAGACGCGCGTCGACTGATGTCGCTCGGCGCCGAGCCGGCGAACATCGACGTCACCGGCAACCTGAAGTTCGACGTGGCTTCCGAGGGCCCGCTCTCGCCCGGCGAGCGGCTCGTGCTGCGCCACTCGCTCGGTTTCGATGGCCTGGAACGCAGCTTGGTGCTCCTCGGTTCCTCCACTTGGGACGGCGAAGAGGCGCTGCTGCTCGACGTGCTGAAGGCCCTGCGGTCTGAAGGCCTCGATGCGCGCCTCCTGCTCGCGCCACGCCATGCGGAACGCCGCGACGCCATCGTTCGCCTGCTCACCGCGAGCGGCCTACCCTTCCATCAACGCTCTACCCAAGGGCCCGATGCGCCCGTCGGCACGGTCGTGCATTTCGCCGACACGACTGGTGAGCTACGCCAACTGACGCGTGCCGCAGACCTCGCCTTCACCGGCAAGAGCCTCGACCCGCATGATGGTGGCCAGACGCCGGTCGAATGCGCCGCCGCCGGCGTGCCGGTGGTCTACGGGCCACGCATGACGAACTTCAAGGCGATCTGCCAAGGGCTCGAAAAGGCCGGCGCTGCCCGCCAGGCCGCGGATGCCGAGGGCGTCCGCCAAGCGCTCCTGGCCTTGGCCCGCGACGCAGCGAACCGCACTCGCATGGGACAAGCCGGCCAGGAATGGCACGCGGCCAACCGTGGCGCTTCGCGGCGCACCGTGCAGGCGATCCTCGCTCAGCTGCGGTAAGCTTCGCGGAGCTTGATGGCCTCGGTGCGCAAGCCGCCCCCGAGGATGATCTGCCGCGCCTGGGCCGCGCCCGCGGCCGGGTCCTTCGCGACGTCGGCCACCCACAGGGCGGTCCCGGCGCTGAGGCAAAGCGTATCCAGCAACCCTTCCGAAACACCGCCGACCAAGAGGTCGGAGAACATCACCAGGTTTTCCTCCGGCGTCCCGCCGCGGAGGTCGTCGAGCGTGCACTGCTTGAAGCCGAAATCGCCCGGCAACCACGTCGCATCGACGTGGGCCAACGCCCCGCAACCGCGCACCCGCACCGGGCCGGCCGTGGTGACTTCATCCATGCCGCCGCCTGCGGCCGTATGCGTGACGAGGCCACGCTTCACGCCCAGCTCATGCAAGGCCGCGGCAATGGGCTCGACCCAGCGGACGTCGTAGACGCCGACCAGCATGTGCGCGGGCTGCGCCGGGTTGATGAGCGGCCCCAACACGTTGAAGATCGTCTTGGTCCCGCTCTCGGCGATCTTCTTGCGCACGCCGAGGATGGCCTTGAAGGCCGGATGGAACGCCGGCGCGTAGAGGTAGCAGAAATGCGCCTCGCGCAGGGCCTTGCGCAATTGGTCCGCATCCGCCTCGAGCACGACGCCTAAGGCGGCCAAGAAATCCGCGCTGCCCGACTTCGAGGTGATCGAGCGGTTGCCGTGCTTGATGACGGGCACGCCGGCGGCCGCGACGATGAGCGAGCTGGCCGAAGAAATATTGAAGCTGCCCGAGCGGTCACCGCCGGTGCCGACGATGTCGATGGCCCGAGCAGGCACGTCGCCAAAATCAATCCGGCGGGCGAGCGCCCGGTAGGTTTGGGCGAACGCCGTGACTTCCGTCGCCGTCTCGCCGCGCGCGGCCAAGGCCAGCAGGAAGGCTTCCTTGGCGGCGTCGGAGACGTCCGCCTCGACCATCGCGGCCGCCGCCCGCGCCGCTTCGGCGGGCGTCAACGAACGGCCGCCCACGAGGGCTTGGGTGAGGGCTGGCAGGTCCATGGCACGATTAGCCACGGGACAAGGGGGTGGGACAAGGGGATTTTATGCGACAAGGGGTTTGCATCCCCCCGTTTCCTGTCCATCTTGAACCTATGCACGATGGCGACCAGCCTCAGGGCGACTTCGACGGTTCCGGCAATGCCTCTTGGGGCGAAGCCGACTGGGCGGGCTACCTGTTGCGCAATGACCACGAGGTCGGTCGTTTCCTGTCGTATTACAACGAAGTGAAGCCCCTCCCCGACCGGCTCGACATCTCGGCCCGTCGGATGGGCTGGGAAAACGCCGATTGGGGCCCGGGCGACCCGCCCGACGAAGCCGGCGACGACGACCAGGAAGGCCCCGACCTCCCCTACTGCATCCACCAGCACCCGGTCTACATCGTGGCCCGCGCGCTCGGCATCCAGTTGACCGTCTGCTTCCGCAAACTCTGCCAGGATTCCGGTCCGGCGATCAACGCCCTCACGGCCGCCGACCTCATGCATTCGTTCTGGGACGTCGAGCACCAGATGGTCATGGCCATCAACGCCACGGACACCGGCGACATGTCCCTCGCGCTCGTCCACATGAAGCGCGGCCTTTCGGCCATCAACTATTCCATCGGCCTGCTCGCGCAGATCCCGACCGAAGCCCGTTTGAGCTCGGCCGAAGCCTCGAGCGAGCTGGAAGCCACTCTCTTCGACCTGCGCGAGATCTGCCTGCGCGTGATGGCCGACTGCCGTTGGGACGGTTCCAAGAACTAGGCCTTAGGCCTTGTTCTGATCGCCCCGGCTCATGTGCTGGATGAGGCGGTCGCTGAACTCCTTAGCGGAGTCGTGCCCCATCCCGCGCAAGGCCTGCACCATCGCGGCCACTTCGACCAAGCGCGCCATATCGCGGCCTGGACGGACCGGGATCGTCATGTGCGGCACCTTGCGGCCGAGGATCTCGAAGGTCTCGACCTCCAGGCCAGAGCGTTCCTCGTCCATGCCGGGCTGCCAGAGCACGAACGTGACCACCAGGTCGACGCGCTTTTCGCGGCGCACCGAGCGGACGCCGAAGATCGAGGCGATGTTGATGATACCGATGCCGCGGCACTCCATGTAGCCACGGTTGAGCTCCTTGGAAGTGCCCTGCAGCTCGCGGTCGCCGATCAGCGTCACGATGACATAGTCGTCGGCGACGAGCGAGTGCCCGCGTTCGATGAGCGCCAAGGCGCATTCGCTCTTGCCGACGCCGGAAGCGCCGCGGAGCAACACGCCGACGCCACGGATGTCGACCAAGGTGGCATGCAGGTTGGTGCGGGGCGCGAACTTCTCCTCCAGCAGGACGGTCGCCTCAGCCGAGAAATCCTTCGACTTCAGCTGCGTGCGGATGATGGGCACGTGGTGCTTGTCGGCCAAGCGCTTCAGCAACGCGTCGACCTGCAGGCCACGCGAGACCACGACGGCCGGGACCTGCTTGGAGAAGACGTCGTCGAGCAACTTCTCGCGCACGTTGTCCGGCTGGTCCGCCAAGTAAGCCATTTCGCCGGCCCCGAAGAGCTGCAGGCGGCGGTGGGCGAACTCCTTGAAATAACCCGTCACGGCCAACGCTGGGCGGTTGATGGACTTCTCGGAGATGACGTTGTCGAGGCCGTCGGCGCCCGCGAGGAGCTCCATCTGCAGCATGTCGCGGAAGGAATCGAAGAACTCCCGGACCGAGACGGATTCGGGGCGGGTTTCAGGAGCGAGGTCGGACATGGGGGATTAAAGCTTAAAGCCTTCGCCGAGGTAATGGCGGCGGCTTTCAGGGTCATTGACGATATCCTGCGGCGTGCCGGAGACAAGCACGCGTCCTTGGTGGATCAGGTAGGCCCGATCCACGATGGACAGCGTTTCGCGCACGTTATGGTCGGTGATGAGGACCCCGATGCCGCGCTCCTTGAGGCGGCGGACGATGGCCTGCACTTCCGCCACGGAGATGGGGTCGACGCCGCTGAAGGGCTCGTCCATCAGCAGGAAACGCGGGCCGGTCGCCAAGGCGCGGGCGATTTCCAGACGGCGGCGTTCGCCGCCCGACAACGTGAAAGCCGGCTGGCGGGCCAAGCGCTCCAAGCCGAGGTCGGCCAACTGTTGGGCGGTGCGGGCCTGCGCCTCGCGCCCAGGCAGGCCTAAGGTCTCGACGACGGCCATGACGTTATCCCAGACGGAGAGCTTACGGAAGATGGAGGCTTCCTGCGGCAGGTAGCCGACGCCCGACTTCGCCCGCTGCCACATGGGCATCTCGGTGATGTCGCGGCCATCCAGGAAGACCTTGCCGGCGGTGGCGGGAATCAGGCCCACGACCATGTAGAAGGTCGTCGTTTTCCCGGCACCGTTCGGTCCGAGCAGGCCGACGATCTCGCCGGCCTTGAGCTGCAGGCTCACGTTCTGCACGGCGACCTTGGGGCCGTAGTGCTTGGCGAGCGACTCGACGCGGACCACGCCCTTTTCGCTGGTGTCTGCCATGCTTAAATGAGGAAGCCCTCAGCGTCCTTTGTCGAGGCTTTTGACCTGCGGGAGCGTGAAGTCGGCCCCCAAGAAAATCTTCGGGCGGACGACCTGGCCGGGCAGATTGGGGTCGGGAGCCTGGTCCATGCGCCAGACGCGTTTCTTCATGTCGTAAGTGATCTCCTTGGCAGGCACGCCTTCCCTGCCCTGCGGATCGCGGATGCGGGCATCGCCAAAGAGCTTGGCTTCGCCCTCTTCCGGCCGGACTTCCAAGGTGCGGCCATAGGCGGTGGTGCCGCCGGCCAGGACGTTGACGTTGCCGCGGCCGACGATGAGGCGGGCGGCCTGCTTGCCCTTCGCATCCGGCTCCGCCAAGCCCTCCAAGAGGTCGCAGGTGGCATCCGTCCCCTCGGTCCGCATGCCGACCGCGCCACGCAGGAAGAACTTGGTCATCTTCGGCGTGGTCAGGATTTCCTGGGCGTCGGCGACGAATTCGGCGGACTTCCCGTTGCTGAAATCGACGCCCAAACGCGGGCGGTTTTCCAACGACCCACCGCTCAAGGTGAGGAGGCGCGGGCGGCCCTGCAGGTTGTCCTTCTTCAGGATCTCCTCGATCTGCACGGCCGGGACGTAATCGATGCGCTCGGCCGAACAGCGCAGGCCAGGCTGGCCATAGCGGACGGCACCGGTGAGGAAGACCTTCTGCAGGACCAAGGCGGTCGGCTTACCCTTGACTAGCTTCGTCGTCGCGTAAGCGACCATGCGTTGCGATTCGGTGCGGACGTCGCCGGCGTTGTACAGGACATTGCCCTCGAGATCCACTTCGGCCGCGCCGGCTTCGTTGCTGAGGAACAGGCGGTCCGCTTGCGCCAAGCCGATCGGGCCGTCGACGTCCTCGGACGGTAGCTTCACCGTGGCGCGATCTTCCGGGGAGGAAGTGACGGTGACCTTCTGCAAACGGAGTTCCGAGCGAATGGTAGCTCCCGCGATTTCGAAGCCACGTGGCTCGAGGAGACGCGGACGCCCCTCGAGCAGCAGTTCTTGGCGGGTGCGATCCCAACGGGCCTTGCCGGCCTTGAAGACATTGCCATCCGCGGACCCTTGCACGTCGCCTTCGCCGACGAGGACGTCGCCGTTGAGCCGCGAGTCGGTGGCGATCAAGCGTCGCGCGGTCACCTTCCCTTGCTCAGAGGTGAATTCGGCGGCCCCATCCAGCTGCAGCACCTTGGTGTCCGTCTGGACGTCCCGGGTGATCAAAGCGGTCTGGCCAAAGGCTTCGGAGGCTTCGCGGCCCAAGCGGGCCGACTGCACGTGGACGCGCTGGCCTTCCGCCGCGAGGAGGCGCGTCACGTTGGCTTTGGCGTCGTGCTCGAGACGCTGGCCTTCCGCCTGCAGACCCGGCTCAGCCAAGCGGACCGACCCGGTCACCGTGAGGCGCTCATTGGCTTGGTCGAAGAAAGCCTGCTCGCCGCGCAAGGTCTGCCCATTGAAGGTCCGGACCACGTCCCCGCTGGCCTGCAGCGAACGGCAGGCCTTGTCCCCGTTCGGACCATCATCGAGCAGGCATTCGATGCGTGCGCAGGTGAGCTTTTCGCCGAGGCGTTCCAAGACGACCTTACCGACAAAGACGAGGAGCGTCCCTTCCGGGCGCGGGGACACCTCGAGTCGTTCCGAACGCACGCGGAGACGCTTCGTGATGGGCTTGGCGAGATCCAGTTCGGCGACGACTTCGGACTCGATGGCGAACACGTCGCCCTTCGGGTTGGAAAGCCAACTCCACCCCATGCCCTTGAGGTCGAACGACGGCGAACGGGCGCTGAAGGTCGACGGGCCGCGGGCCAAATGCTTGGCGGGAACGAGCGTGCCGTAGGGACTCGCGAAGGAAAGGACGACCTTGCCGTCCTTGAAGGACTTCCCTTCGAGCTTGTTCAGGTCCCAGGTGCCGGCTTCGGCCGTAGGCTTCATGGAAGCAGAACGCATCTCCCATGCGCGCTCCGCCTTGGCGTCCTCGGAGTAACCCGCGACGACCGCGTTCGTCACCTCCTGGAAAGCCACGTCCTTCTGCTGAGCGCAGAGCCCCGCCGACAGGAGCAAAGTCAACCAAGTGGCGCGCATGCCTAATGACACTCCAGCAGGCCCTTGAAATCAAGCGCTTATGCCTTGGGCAGACGCGGAAACGGCACCGGACCGACCAAGGGCGGCATCGCCACGGACGCGAGCTGCGTCCCCACCGCCAACGGGAAACCGGCCAAGAATTCTCCGGCCGGGAGCATCTTGCCGCCTGGGCGCTGGAGCTGCGTCAGCAGACAAGCGCCGACACCACAGGCGACCAACACGCCGGCCTTGTCCGCGGACAGGATCGTGCCCGGCGCGCCCGACACGGCCGTCGCGAGGGCTTGGGCGGCGCCGACCTTGATGGTCACGCCTTGGTGCTCGAACGTGCTACCTGGCCACCCTTCCAGCGCGGAAATCCGTCCGGCCAGCAATCGAGCCTCACCGGAAAAATCGAGCACGGCATCCTGCCGGGCGAGCCGACGCGTGTAGCTGACTTGTGCCTCGTCCTGCGGGACCGGCACCGAAACGCCGGCCAAGATCGCCGGCAACGCCCTCGTCGCCAGTTCGCCAGCCAGCACGCCTAGGCGGGCCCGCAAAGCGGCACGCCCTTCGTGCGGAGCGACCGTCAAGTTCGCCGACGCATGCAAAGGACCTGCGTCGAGCTTGCGCACCACCTGCTGCAACGAGACGCCGGTCACGGCCAGGCCGGACGCCAAGGCGCCTTCGACCGGCGTCGCGCCACGCAAGGCCGGCAGCAGCGAGCCGTGGAAATTCACCAACCCGAGGCGCGGAGCCTGCAAAAAGTCATCCTTGAGGATCTGGCCGTAGGCCATGACGACGCCTAAGCTGACATCGAGCGAGCGGAGATGGGCGGCGTCCTCGGGCGACAGCTTCTCGGGTTGCAAGAGGGGCAAACCTTCTTGTCGAGCCCAAGCGGCGACGGGATTCGGGCGGACCTCCTGCCCGCGGCCCGACGGACGATCGGGTTGCGAATAGACGGCCACGATCTCGACTCCTGGGAGAGCGCGCGCCGCGGCGAAAGCCGGCAACGCGATTTCATCCGAACCCAGGAGGACGAGGCGGTGCCGCATCGTTTATTTGCGGGCCTGACGGGCCGCGCGTCCCTTGAGGGAACGCGGCTTGTCCCAGCGCGTGAAGGATTTCTTGTTCGAGGCCTTCGAGCCACCCTTGCCGATCTTGCCGCCCTTGCTGCTCTTCGTACCGCGGATCTTCCCGGTAGATGCGGCGCTGGCTGGCTTGGCCGGACGGGCCTTGCCGCCCGGGGCCGGCTTGGCCACGTGCACAGGCGCGGAGGAACCGTCGTTCGAGGCGGCACCGCCCTCGTGGCGCGTGCCCGGAGGGGCGAAATACTTGCGGCCTTCCTGCTTAGGCTTGCCGACGACGTCGATGAAGACCGGCACGCCGGAGAGCTCGAAGCCCTCGTGGATGCCCTTGACCAAGAAACGCTGGTAGGCCTCTTCGAGCCGCTCCTCCGAATTGCAGAACATGCGGAACCGGATCGGGCGGCGCG
Source organism: Verrucomicrobiota bacterium (assembly GCA_041180425.1). Taxonomy (GTDB): domain Bacteria; phylum Verrucomicrobiota; class Verrucomicrobiia; order Opitutales; family UBA953; genus UBA953. The sequence goes on along the minus strand of JBEGRN010000004.1, from coordinate 6,720 downwards.
AGACCTGCGTCACGTAGTAGCACTTGAAGCGACGGCCCGAGACCATACGCGGCGGACGCTTGACCATGAGGTCCTGGATGACGCGGTTGATGCGGCCCGTCGGAATGGTGGCGCCCGCGCGGATGTAGACGCCTTCGGCGGCGTCCAGCAGGTCGTCGGCGCGGAGGCCGGTCTTGGCGGACACGAAGCAGATGGGCGGGTCCGGCAGGAAGAACAGTTCGCGGCGGACGGCCGCGCGGAACTTCGCGCGGAACTCCTCTTCGTCTTCGAAGCCGCTGAGGGCATCGGCGCGGAAGGCTTCCTTCGCGAGGTCCCACTTATTGACCACGACGACGAGGCCGCAGCCGATGAGGGCGAGCTCGCCGGCCAGCTGCTTGTCGATGCGCGTCACGCCCTGCTGGGCGTCCAGCACCAGGAAGACCACGTCGGTGTCGGCGAGGATCTCGTTGGCGCGGATCTGCGAGAAGAAGTCGAGCGTGTCGCGCTTGTTGGCGGTGCGGCGGCCGGCCGTGTCGACAAGGACAAACTCCGTCTTGGAACCGTCGGACTTGGCGCGGGCCAAGCGGGAGCGCACGGGATCGCGGGTGGTGCCGGCGATCTCGCTGACGATGAGGCGGGAGCCGCCGAGCAGGCGGTTGCCGAGGGAGCTCTTGCCGACGTTCGGGCGACCCGCGAGCGCGAGGCGGATCGGGTGCGGCGCGGTGGTCGCGGCTTCCACGGGAGCGGGCCCGAGCTTCTTCAGGATCAGCGCGCAGAGTTCGGACATGCCGCGGCCGTGTTCGGCCGAGACCAGGAAAGGATCGCCGAAGCCGAGCGCGTAGAAATCGCCGACCTGACGGTCGCGTTCCTCGGTGTCGGCCTTGTTGGCGACCACGACGACGTCCTTGCCGGCTTGGCGGAGCTTCGCGGCGACCTCCATGTCGAGGGGGGCGCAGCCTTCAGAGGCATCGACGACCAGGAGCACGAGGCTGGCGGCAGCGAGGGCGAAATCGACCTGCTCTTCCACCGCGGCGGCGACGACCTTAGGGGTCAGCTCGGCCTTGTAGAGGCCGATACCACCGGTATCCATCAACGTGTAACGCCCGTCGGACACCTCGGCGGTGATCAAGTCGCGCGTCACGCCGGGCTGGTCGTGCACGATCGAGATGCGTCGACCGACGATGCGGTTGAAAAGCCGGCTCTTGCCGACGTTGGGACGGCCCACGATGGCTACTGCCCGGGAAAGTGCTGTGTTCCGTTCCATGAACAAGGACAGTCGGGGCCTCCTGCCCCGCAGGCAAGCAAGGATGCTTACTTCCGGGCCGGCAAAGTGTCCAGGAAGCGGGCAATCCGCTCGCCGGCCTCATGGATGCGCTCGTAGCTGGTCGAGAAAGAAGCTCGGCAGAAGCCGGCGCCAGCGGTCCCGAAGGCCGTGCCCGGCACCATGGCGACCTTCTGGGCCGCCAGCAGCTGGGAGGCGAAGGCCATCGAATCCAACCCGGTGCTGGTGATGTTCGGGAAAGCGTAGAAGGCGCCGCGCGGCAAATGGCACGGCAGGCCGAGCTCGTTGAAGCGGCGGACGATGAAGTCGCGGCGTTCGCGGTACTTGTCCCGCATGTGGAGCATGGATTCGCGGCCGTTCTTGAGGGCCTCGACGGCGGCCTCTTGGCTGATGATGGACGCGCACATGATGCCGTACTGGTGGATCTTCAGCATGCCGTCGATGACGCCGGCGGGGCCGCAGGCGTAACCGATGCGGAAGCCCGTCATCGCGAAGGCCTTCGAGAAACCGTGCAGGAAGACCGTACGCTCGCGCATGCCCGGCAGCGACGCGATGGACACGTGGTCGCCTTCGAAGGTCAGCTCGGAGTAGATTTCGTCCGAGGCCACGAGGAGGTCTTTCTCGATCGCGAACTTGGCGATCTCCTCGAGCTTCTGGCGGTTGGCGGTACCGCCGGTCGGGTTCGTCGGGAAGTTCAGGACGAGCACCTTGCAGCCCGGCTGCCAGGCGGCGCGCAGCGCGGCCGGGTCGAGCGCGAACTGGTCTCTGGACACGGTGCGGATCGGCACCGCGGTCGCATGGCAAAGCGTCACGCTGGGCGCATAGGACACGTAGCAAGGCTCGTGGTAGAGCACCTTATCGCCCGGGTTGAGCGTCGCGCGCAGCAGGGCGTCGAGCGCTTCGGACACCCCGACCGTGACGAGGATCTCGTCTTCAGGGTTGTACTCCGGACCGTAGTTGCGGGCGACGTAGCGGGAGATCTCCTCGCGCAAGGCCAGCGTGCCGCGGTTGTCGGTGTAGGACGTCCGGCCCTTCTCCAACGCGGCCATGGCGGCCTCGCGGATGTGGAACGGCGTCACGAAGTCAGGCTCGCCGATGCCCAGCGAGACCGCGTCCTTCATCTTCGAGACGATGGCGAAGAAGTCGCGGATGCCGGACTTAGGGAGCGTCGCGACATGCTGCGCGACGAAACGGGCGGAATCATCCATGGGACGGGCGCTCAGGGGCTGACGGAAGGCTGGTCGCGGCGCGTGCCCTCGTCGGTGATGACGAAGCCATCCTTCTTGTAGGCGCGGAGGAAGAAATGCGTCGAGGTGCCTTGGACGCCTTCGATGCGGGCGAGGCGCTCGTGGACGAAGCCGGCGACCTTGTAGAGGTTGTCCGCGGTGACGACGACGAGGAGGTCATAGCCGCCGGACATCAGGTAGCAGCTCTCGACCTGCTCGAACTGGCTGATGCGTTCGGCGATGCCGTCGAAGCCGCCCGTGCCTTCGGTGCGGATCTTGATCTCGATGACGGCGCGCACGCGGCGCTCGGCCTCGTAGCTCGGGTTGAGCACGGCGCGCATGCCGAGGAGGATGCCTTGGGCGCGGAGGTTGGCGAGTTCGCGGTCCACGGCCTCGGCGCCCAGGTTCAGGATCTTGCCGATCTGGGCGGTGTCGAGGGGCTCGCCCTCGAGGAGCAGCTTCAGTACGTTGTTCATGGTGGTGCGAAAATCAGGCCTTGGGCAACGCGCGGCGGGCGCGGACGGCGGCGGCGAGCTGGTCGAGCACCGGGCGGGTCTGCTCGAACGAGATGCAGGCGTCGGTGATGCTGCAGCCGTAGGTGGAGCCTTCGCGGCCCTTCCATTCCTGGCGGCCTTCGACCAGGTGGCTCTCGATCATGACGCCGCCGAGGATGCGGGAGCCCTTGGCCACCTGCTCGGCGAGGTCGGCCGCCACGAGCGGCTGGCGACGATGGTCCTTGGAGCTGTTGCCGTGGGAGCAATCGACCACCAAACGCGTGGTGATGCCGGCCTTCTGGAGGCGGGTCTCGGCGTCGGCGACGAATTCGGCCCCGTAGTTCGGGCCCGTGCGGGAACCACCGCGGAGGATGACGTGCGCGTCGGGATTGCCGGAGGTCTCGAAGATCGAGACCACGCCGTCCTTGGTGACGGAGGGGAACCAGTGCGAGGAGCGCGCGGACAGGCAAGCGTCGACGGCGACCTGGATGGAACCGTCGGTGCCGTTCTTGAAGCCGACCGGCATCGACAGGCCCGAAGCCAGTTCACGGTGGATCTGGCTCTCGGTGGTGCGGGCGCCGATGGCCCCATAGGCGACGAGGTCGGCCAAGTACTGCGGGGTGATCGGATCGAGGAACTCGCTGGCGGACGGCAAGCCGAGGTCGGCGATGTCGGCCAGCAGGCGGCGGCCCAGGCGGAGGCCGTCGTTGATGCGGAAGGAGCCGTCGATCTGCGGGTCGTTGATGAGGCCCTTCCAACCGACGGTCGTGCGCGGCTTCTCGAAATACACGCGCATCACGACCAACAGGTCTTCGGTATGCTTGCGGGCTTCCTTGAGGAGCAAGTTGGCGTATTCCATGGCCGCCTTCGGGTCATGGACGGAGCAGGGCCCGACGATGACGAGGAGACGGTCGTCCTTCCCGGCCAAGATGGCGGCGGCGTCCTTACGCGCGGCCGTGACGACCTCGGTGGCGCGCTCGGAAGCGCGCAGTTCCGAAAGCAGGAGCGCGGGGGGCAGCAGGGGGAGCCGGCTGCGGATGCGTAAGTCGTCCGTATTGTGGTACATCGGGAAGGGCCTTTCCTGTGGGGAAAAGGGCGTCAAATGAAGGGCAGACCCTGCCCCGTGTCAATGACTCGTCCCGTATTGACTGGGGAGCCTGCCTGTATCAAAAGTGTCTCAATTCAGGATGCCCAAGGCCACCACACCAGACTCCCCCGAGCAATCGGACGCCTTCCGGGCCTACATCGCCGAGCAAGGCCTCCGCGCCACGCGCCAGCGGATGGCCGTGTTCGAGGCGGCCCGGAGCATCCCAGGCCACTACACCGCCGAGGACCTGCTGAAGAAGTCGCGCTCCTTGGACCGCACCGTGTCGCGGGCCACCATCTACCGCGCCCTCCCCTTGCTCATCGGCGGGCACATCGTCCGCGAGATCGACGTCGGCCGCGACCATAAGTATTACCTCGCCGAAGTCGGCTCGTCCACCTTCCGCGCCCAGCTCGTCTGCGAGAGCTGCGACACCATCGTCGAAGTCGACGCCCCGTTCATGGAGTGGTACGGCAAGGCCGTGGCCGCCAAGCACGGCATGAAACCCATTTCCCAAAAACTCCAAGTCACCGCCCTTTGCGAGCGTTGCCAAAAGCGTAAAGCCCTTCGTCCATGACCCCCTACCCGACCGCCACGGTCTTCCCGCCCTTGCCCGCCGGCGGCCTCCCGCTGACCGACCTGCAGCGCGAAGTCCTCGCCCTCAAGCAGGAGAAGGACGCCCTCATCCTCGCGCACAACTACCAGTGCGAAGACATCCAAGGCGTCGCTGACTTCGTCGGCGACTCCCTCGGCCTCGCCTACAAGGCCGCGGAAGCGAAGCACTCCACCATCGTCTTCTGCGGCGTGCACTTCATGGCCGAGACGGCCAAGATCGTGAACCCGACCCGGCGCGTGCTGCTGCCCGACCTCGAGGCCGGCTGCTCGCTGGCCGACTCCTGCCCCGCCGACAAGCTGGCCGCGCTCAAGGCCGCGCAGCCCGACCTCTACGTCGTCGCGTACATCAACTGCAGCGCCGCGGTGAAGGCGCTCTGCGACGTCATCGTGACGAGCGGCAACGCCTCCAAGATCGTCAACAAGGTCCCAGCCGACCGCCCGATCCTCTTCGTCCCGGACCAGAACCTCGGGCAGTGGGTCGCCAAGAAGACCGGCCGCACGATGCAGCTCTGGCCAGGCAACTGCTACGCCCACGTCCAGTTCACGCCCGGCGCCCTGCTCCGCGCCAAGGCCGCCCACCCGGGCGCGCCGGTCGTCGCGCACCCCGAATGCACCGAGGCCGTCCGAGACCTCGCCGACATGGTCTGTTCGACGGAACTCATGGTCGAATGGAGCCGCCAGCAAAAGGCCGATACCCTCATCGTCACGACCGAGTCGGGCATGATCCACCGCCTCCGCCGCGAAGTCCCGCACAAGACCTTCGTCGCCGCCCCCACGGACCGTTGCGCCTGCAACGAATGCCGTTTTATGAAGCTCAACACCCTCCAGAAGGTACGGGATTGCCTATTAAACGGCACCCCCGAGATCACCTTACCGGAAAATATCCGGGCGGCCGCGGAGGTCCCGCTGCGCCGGATGCTGGAGTGGAGCCGATAGCAGTGTTTAAGGGGTTTATCGGTGTTTTTAATAAGGTAAATAATTCGTCAAAAGCGGCGGGTGGGGTTTGACTTCCCGCAATTATAATAAACTTTGGGCGGGAGTGAGGGTTATACGAGCGGTTCACGCCATCGTCAAAACCACTCATTCCACTTTCCCAATGAAAATCGACCTCGTTCCCAGCAACTTCACGACCAAGGACGCCTTTGTCCGGGCCACCCTGTCGCGCGCCCGCGACCTCGCCGTCCAGGCTTGGGACGTGGAGAACTCCGACCGCCACTCGGCGCTCGAGAAGGAAGTCGCCGCCCTGTCCAAGAACGAACTGGCCCGTCGCCTCCTGAAGCTCCTCTCCCGTCCGAACCGCGCCCGCGCCCAGATCAGCGACGCGATGCGCACCAAGGCCAAGGCCATGCGCAAGAAGGGCGCCCCGGTGCGCGAAATCGCCGCCGAGCTCGGCGTGTCGATCCCGTCGGTCTACAACATCACCAAGGACTAACCTTGCGACAGACCACTCGTCGTCGTTGAGTAGCAGCGATGTACGAGTGGCCCTATGGCGACCCCGCGAAGGCTCCGGCCCGTGCCCCGCTGCACGTAGGCGGAGCCTTGGATTTCCCGACTTTGCTGTCGGCCTATCGCCACGGCGTCTTCCCTTGGTATTCGGAAGACGAGCCCGTCCAATGGTTCAGCCCGAATCCGCGGTTCGTGCTGCTGCCCGACGAACTCCGTGTGACCGATAGCCTCCGCAAGACGCTGCGGAAACCGGGCTGGCGCGTGACGGTGGACCAAGACTTCGAGGGCGTGATGCGGCGCTGCGCCGCCATCCCGCGGCCCGGTCAGGATGGCACTTGGATCACGGAGGACATGATCGCGGCCTACGTGGAACTGCACCGGAAAGGCTTCGCCCATAGCGTCGAGGTGACCTGGCAAGGCGAACTCGTCGGCGGCCTCTATGGGGTCAGCATCGGCCGCATCTTCCATGGCGAGTCGATGTTCCACACCCGGAGCGACGCTTCGAAGGTCGGCTTCGTCTCCTTGGTCGCACGGCTCAAGGCCTCGGGCTACGTCCTCATCGACTGCCAAATGCCCACGCCGCACCTAGCCTCC
>JBEGRN010000003.1:0-24286 GCA_041180425.1 Verrucomicrobiota bacterium | reverse complement strand
GCCTTACAGGCGGCCCAAGCCCATCTGGCACCCCCTGCCCAGACCGAACTGGCGGCCGCCCGCTGCCGGGAGGCCTTGGACGCCCTGGGGGAAATCGTCGGGCGCATCGACAATGAGCGTATGCTGGACAAGCTCTTTGCTTCCTTCTGCATAGGGAAGTGATTCCCTTCGCTAGGAGGGAAGCCTCCTATGCGACCGCCCAAAGAAATCCGCCTCGGCCCCACCCGGCCTTATGACGTCATCGTCTGTGGGGCCGGCCATGCCGGCGTCGAGGCCGCCTTGGCCGCTGCCCGCATGGGCGTCGAGGTCCTCCTCCTGAGCGGCAACATCGACACGATTGCCCAGATGAGCTGTAACCCGGCCATCGGGGGGCAGGCCAAGGGGCACATCGTCCGGGGGGTGAGATGGGCCTCACCGCCGATACCACCGGGATTCAGTTCCGACTCCTCAACTCCTCCAAGGGTCCAGCCGTCCAGGCGCCCCGCGCCCAATGCGATAAGAAGGCCTACCAGTTCCGGATGAAGCACCTCTGTGAACTGCAGCCGGGCCTGACGATTTTCCAAGCGATGGTCACCGGCCTCATCTTCGAAGGCGGGGCCGTCGTCGGGGTGAACACCAACCTGGACCTCGCTTTCTACGGCCGCACCGTGGTCGTCACGACGGGCACTTTCCTACGCGGTCTGATGCACATCGGGAACAATAAAACCGAGGGCGGTCGCCTCGGTGATTTTAGTGCTAAGTCCTTGAGGAGCAACCCGGGGACCCCTCCCCTACCCTGTTTGCCTTCCACGACACCCGACAAGAAGGCGACATGTTCCACGTGGAACAACGCGGCGAACGCCTCCCGGGATGGACTCCTGGCAGCAACCAAGTATCCTGTTGGATGACGGAGGCCTCGGGGGTGACCGGTAAGATCGTTCACGACAACCTCCACCGCTCCCCTCTCTATGGGGGCGAGATCAAAGGGGTCGGTCCGCGCTACTGCCCCTCCATTGAAGACAAGTTTGTGAAGTTCTCTGAAAAGGAGTCCCATAAGCTCTTCTTGGAACCCGAAGGTCGGAATACCGATGAATGGTATATCAACGGCCTCTCCACCTCCCTCCCCTTTGAGGTCCAGCTGGAAATGCTCCATTCCATCCCTGGATTAGAGAAAGCGGTCATGCTCCGCCCGGCCTACGCAGTAGAATACGACTTCGCGCCCCCCACCCAGCTCTACCCCACCCTCGAATCCAAGAAAGTCGAAGGTCTCTTCTTCGCTGGCCAGATCAACGGCACCTCAGGCTACGAAGAAGCCGCCGCCCAAGGGCTGGTGGCTGGGGTTAACGCCGCCTGTCGGGTCAAAGGCCAGACCCCTATGGTCATCGGGCGCGATGAAGCCTACATTGGGGTCCTCATCGACGATTTGGTGTCCAAAGGCACCCAAGAGCCCTACCGTATGTTTACCAGCCGGGCTGAATACCGCCTCTTATTCAACCATGGCAGCGCCGAACTCCGCCTTAAGTCAAAAATCGTGGACTATGGCCTGGTCCCGGCCGCCCGCTTGGCCCGGATCGAGTCCAAAGCGGCACAAGTCGCCCATTGGACCGAATACCTGGAAAAGATCGCCATCTCGGGAGGTCTGGCGGGAGACGTCCTGCGCAGAAACATGGATGGAACCCCCAGCGATCTGCCGCCCAGCTTCCTGGCTGAGACCCCCGAAGTCCAAGCCGAGGTCATGTATCGGGTCAAATACCGCGGCTATCTGGACCGCGAGCGCCGGTCGGCCCGTAAACTCCATGACCTGGAGTCCTTCAAGGTCCCTACAGGCTTTGATTTCCTTAAAGCCTACGGACTGCGCATGGAGGCCCGCCAAAAGCTCCACGCCATCCAGCCTCAGACCCTAGGCCAAGCGAGTCGCATCAGCGGGGTCAATCCAGCGGACATCTCCTTGCTGATGGTTTTGTTCCGGGCCCAGAAAGGCGCCTAAGGGCAGGGGAGGGCGGCGATGTTCCACGTGGAACACACGCCTCTGTAACACTTGCGGCTTAGGCGTGAAACAATCAGGTTACCAACTTACGCAAGTCATTGTCATTAAATAACTTAAGTCAAGCAAGACGCCCTGTAACCTCTCCGTCTTAAATGACACCTAAATCTGGCGCTACTGGGCTAAGCCGCTTTGAGTCTCTGCATGGCCAACCAAGATGCCGAGCACCTCAAGCGCATCCTCGTCGTCGACGACGAGACGGATGTCACCGAACTCTTGGACTATAAGTTCCGGCAGGCCGGCTACGCCGTCCGCAGCCTCAACGACCCGTTGCGCGCGATCGGCTTGGCCCGCGATTTCCGCCCCGACCTCATCATCCTCGACGTGATGATGCCGGAGCTGACCGGCGTGCAGCTGCTGCGCATGGTGCGCGCGGACGCCTTGCTCCAGGATACGCCGGTGATCTTCCTGACCGCGAAAGGGGAGACCGCCGACAAGGTCCGCGGCCTCGAGTCCGGCGCCGACGATTACGTCACCAAGCCCTTCGACGTCCGCGAGCTCATGCTGCGCGCGCAGGCGTTGCTGCGCCGCGCAAAATCCGCCGCGGCGAAACCGTCCACGCGCCTCGCCGCCGGCGCGCTCGTGCTCGACATCGAACGCCATGAGGTGACCGCGGGCGGCAAGCCGCTCGAACTCACCGCGACGGAGTTCAAGCTGCTGCGCCTGCTCCTCGAACGCAAAGGCCGCGTGCAGTCCCGCGAAGAGCTGCTCTCGGACGTGTGGAACTATTCGCCCGACCTCGAGACGCGCACGGTCGACACGCACGTGCGGCGCCTGCGCGAAAAACTCGGGCCGGCCGGCGACGTGATCGAAACGGTCCGCGGCGTCGGCTACCGCGTCACGGGTTGACCGCTTTGCGCTCGCCCGCGCCGACGCGCTCCCGCACGCTCTTCCTTAGATGACCTGGCTCCCCTGGATCCTCCTCGCCATCGGGCTCGGCCTGGTGGGCTGGTGCGTCGCCGAACTCGGCCGTTGTCTCCGCTGGTGCCGGCGCTCGCTGCTCGGTGGGGGCACGTCCGCGCGCCCACAGGGCTGGCTGATCCGCTGGCTGCAGCTGGACGAACTCTTCACGGCCATCGAAGGCCGCACGTTGACCGAAGACGAGATCCGTTCGGCCGCGGCCAAGCGCGTGGAAGCGCTGCTCGCGCCGCTGACCGACGCCGTGCTCGTCGTCGACGCGCAGGATCGGCTGCGCCTCGCCAATCCCGCGGCGCGCGCGCTCTTCAGCCTGTCCGACGCGGAACTCGGCGGCCCGATCGTCCCGTTGGTGAAGAGCGCGGACTTCATCGACCTGATCCGCCAGGTGCGACGTGAGGGCAGGGCAGGCAACACGATCCTGCTGCACCGCGCGCCGCTGGCCGACGCCTGGATCCAAGCGGCGGGCGCGCGCACCGACCCGGAAGCCTTCGGCGACGGCGCCGTCATCTTCGTGCTCGCGGAGGTCACCGCCCTCAAGCGCCTGCAGGCGATGGAACGCGACTTCGTCACGAACGTCTCGCACGACCTGCGGACGCCGGTGACCATCCTGCGCGGCTACGCGGAGACGCTCGCCGACGACCAAGCGTCGATGACGCCGGAAGACCGCGCGCGCTTCATCCAGAAGATCGTCTCCTCGGTCGGCCGGCTCCAAGGGCTGGTGGAAGGCCTGCTCGCGCTGGCGAGCCTGGAGAGTTCGCAGGACCTCATGCGCCGCGAGCCTGGCGCGCTGCACCGCGCGTGCCGCGAAGTCGCCGAAGAGCTCGGGCCGCGTTGCCGCGCCGCGAAGGTCACGGTCGAGCTCGACCTCCGCGCCGAAGAGACGGCCGCGGCCGATCCCGTCCAAGCGCGCCGCTTGGTCCAGAACCTCATCGAGAACGCGCTCGCCCACGCCGCCGGCGCCACGCACATCCTCATCCGCACCTCGCATGTGCCCGGGGGCGTCGCCTTGGAGATCCAGGACGACGGCGCGGGCGTCGCCGCCGTGGACCTGCCGCGCTTGTTCGACCGCTTCTACCGGACGGACAAGTCCCGCCGCGCCGGCGGCAGCGGGTTGGGCCTGAGCATCGTGCGACAGGTCGCCGAACTCCATGGCGGCTCCGTGACCGCGGACAACGTCCGCCCCAAGGGCTTGAAGGTCACGGTGACCCTCCCGGTCGCCGCCTAAAACAAGAAACCCACCGGTTAAGGTGGGTTAAAGTGGAGCGCGCGACTGGACTTGAACCAGCAACAGCCACCTTGGCAAGGTGGTACTCTACCATTGAGCTACGCGCGCTTTCGGAAGGGAAGCAGACCAATCTGCCTAGCGGCTGTCAAGCCTTTGGGCTAAACGCTCGCGGATAGCCTTGGGGGCAGGGTAGAGGCCTATAGCACGGATACGTTCCGCCGCCGCCTCGGAAAACAGCCATTTCAGGGCTTCTTTGTGGGCTGCCTGCTGGTCCGTCCGGACATAAAGGTAAAGGGGGAGGCGCAAGGGGTAATCGCCGTTATAGATATTCATCTCGTCGGGCGAATAGGCCGTCGCCGATTTCCCGGGGCGGCCATCCGAGACCTGGAGGACTCGGCCTTCAGAGCCAGCCGGCAACCCTGGGGCGAAGGCGAGGGTAGCAGGGCGGGTCGCGAGGCTCTGGCCGACGGGAGCCCAATCCATGACCAGGTTCACTTCCTGACGGAAGGGCTGGTTCGCCAAAGGGACGCCTTGGATCAACTCCCGGGCGAAGGCCCCGTGCGGCGCGTAGAGGTACGTGAGGATGGTGTCCGATAGGTTGCCCCCAGCGAGGTCGTTCCAATTCACGTAATACACCTTCGGGTCCTTGGCCAAGAGGCTGTTGAGGTCGGCGAAGCTGACTTGGTTCTGGCGGTTGGACTTATGCACCGCGACGACGACGGCCGCATTGGCGACGAGGTAGCGCTGCAAGGTCTGCCCGGTCGGGGCGGACGGATCGGCTTCGCCTTCGCGCTGGAAGAGCAAAGCCACCGCGGCCCGGCCGTCGGCCAAGCTACGTCGGCCCGGCAAGGTGCCGGCGAAATCGACGGACTTTGTCGGAGCCGCCGAGCGGAGCCCTTCCGTCAACGCCGGCTTCAGCAGGTCGGAGCCGACGATGTCGGCCGCGGACGCCGACAGCGCGACGAAACCCAGGGCGAACCCGACGGCCTTAAGCATGCGGAGGTTGGCCGGCTTCGAGCTCGGGCCACTGCAGGAGTTTGCGGTGCAAGGTCCGGCGGGAGATCCCGAGGAGCTCCGCGGCCTTCGTGCGGTTGCCCGCCGCGGAAGCCAGCGCCTGCTTCAGCAGCTCCTTCTCGTTCTGCTCCTTGTCGAAGACGCTGCCGGTCGACGCCGGCAGGGCAGGGCGGAGCGCCCCACCCAGGCTGGTCGGCTGCGTGTAGCGGGGGTCCAGGTCGGCGGCGGTGAGCACCTTGCCGGAACGCAGCACGGCGAGGTTCTCGCAGGTGTTGCGGAGCTCGCGGATATTGCCGGGCCAAGGATAGCGAGACAGCACCGCCAACGCGTCGGCCGACAGGCGCACCTCGCTGAGGTTGTTCTCCGCCGCGAACCGCTTCAGGTAATGCGCGAGCAGGAGCGGGATGTCGTCCGAGCGCTCGCGCAGCGGCGGCATGCGCAACGGGACGACCGAGAGGCGGTAGTAGAGGTCTTCGCGGAACTTCCCTTCCTTCACCATCTGCTGCAGGTCGCGGTTCGTCGCGCAGACCAAGCGCAAGTCCAAGGGGATCGGCTTGTGCGAGCCCAAGCGCTCCACGCTGCGCGTCTCCAGGAAGCGGAGCAGCTTGATCTGCGTCGTCGCATCAATCTCGCCAATCTCATCGAGGAACAACGTCCCGCCGTCGGCGGATTCGAAGCGGCCGACGCGGCGCTCGTTGGCGCCGGTGAAGGAGCCCTTCTCATGGCCGAAGAGTTCGCTCTCCAGGAGGTTCGCCGGGATGGCGGCGCAGTGCACCGCCATGAACGGGCCCTTCGCGCGCGGGCTCGCCTGGTGGATCATCTGGGCGAAGAGCTCCTTGCCGGTACCGGTCTCGCCGAGCAGCAGCACCGTGGCATTGGAGGTCGCCACGGAACGCACCTGCTCGATGGCATGCTGCAGCGCGGCGGACGAGCCGACGACTTCACCCAAGGAGAATTTGCGGTCGAGGCGGGTCTTGAGGACCGCGACTTCCTTTTCCGTCGCGCGCGCCTTCAAGCCGCGCTCGAGGAGCAGCTCGACTTGGCGGAGGTCGACGGGCTTCTGCATGAACCAATAGGCGCCACGGCTCATGGCCTGGACGGCGGTCTCGACGTCGCCGTAAGCCGTCATCATCAGGCAAACCGGCTGGGGCGACAGCTTCAGCGCGCGGTCGATGACGGCCATGCCGTCTTCACCTGCCATGCGGAGGTCCGTGAGCACCGCGTCGGGCGGGACATCCTGCATCAGGCGCGCGGCCTCCGCGGCGTCCTTGGCCACGAAGGTCTCGTACTTCTCCTCCAGCGCGGCGCGCAGGCCTTCGCGCGTGTGCTTCTCGTCGTCGACAATCAGAACGGTGGGTTTCATGGCGTGCCGGAAGCTGGTCGTTGCGCCGCACCCCAGACGCGGGCGGCTTTCTCCGTGAGGGTGGAGCGGGCGCGGGCCACTTCGGCCAAGCGCGCCTGGAGGTTGGCGTTCGCGACGGCGGAGAGGTCGTCGAGGTCGCAAAGGTAAGCGCCTTCGACGTCGCGGCTGGCCGCGTCGAAGTTCCGCGGCACGCCGAGGTCGACGAGCAGCAAGGGGCGGCCTTGGCGGCGGCGCGTGAGGGCGCGGATGGCATCCGCATCCAGCAGCGCGCGCTCCACGGAGGCGCAGCCGACGATGACGTCATGGGCGTGCGCTTGCTGCAGCGCATCGGCCAAGGTCAGGGAAGAGCCGGCGAACTCCTCGGCCAGGACGCGCGCGTTCTCGAACGTGCGCGACGCGACCGACACCTGCGTGGCGCCGCGCGAGACCAAGGCCTGCACGACCTGTCGGCCGACCTCGCCAGTGCCGAGGACCAGCACGCGCGCGTCGGCCAAGTGCCCGAAGACGCGGCTGGCCAGTTCGACGGCGACGTTGCCGAGGCTGACTTGGCCTTGGGCGATGCCGGTGTGGGTGCGGGCCCAAGCGCCGGCCTGGAAGGCGCGCTGGAAGATGCGGTTGAGGATCGGACCCGTCATGCCGCGCGCGAGCGCGTCGGCATAGGCCTCCTTCGTCTGGCCGGCGATCTCGGCTTCGCCGATCATCTGCGAGTCCAAGCCTGCGACGACGGCGAACAGATGCTCCACCGCCTGCAGGCCAGGGATGGGCCGCAAGTGGCGATCCAACGCTTCCGGCGCGACGCCGGTCGCCTGCATCAACGCCGCACGCGCGTGCAGGGCGGCGGCTTCATCGCCGATCGCATAGGCTTCCAGGCGATTGCACGTCGCCAGCAGCACGACCTCCGCGAGGCCGGCGGCGCGCGCCGCTTGGTAGAAAGTCTCCACGCCCGCCGGGGAAACGCTGAAAGCCGCGCGCGCGTCGAGGCCGGCGGTGTGGTGAGTGGCGCTCAGCGCCACCAAGGTGGTGGGACGGGCGCTCATCGGGCGGAAGGCAAGGAGAGCCAGAGGGCGAGCAAGGCCGGCAGGAGCAACCAGAGCGACCCGCGGGCGAACGTCGCACCGCTGATCGCGGCCCGACGGCGCAGCACGATGAGCGCGCCGGCGAGCAGGAGCGTGGCGCCGGCCATGGCGAGCTTCGGGAAGTTCGCGAAGCCGGCGACGCCGGTGAAACCATCCACGGCGCCGATGACGACGGATAAGCCGAGCGTCCAGACGGCGGCCCCCATCAGATGGGCGCCGACCTTGTCCATCGGCACCAAGGCGGGGAGCAGACCGTAGATGCCACCGAACTTACGTTGGGCGAGCGCGCGATCCTGCAGCAGGTAGGCGAGCGCGTTGAGCGCTTGGGCGGCGAGCAGGCAGTAGGCCAGAATCGCCGCACCGATATGGACACGGATCAGCGGCTTGCCGGTCGTGGCGAACGCATGGGTCTCTCCGCCGAGCCGGCTCGCGACGAAGACGCACCCCATGGTGGCGAAGGCGATGACCCAGACCGGCAAGCGGTGCTCAAACGTGAGATCCAAGAAGATCGCCAACCCAGCCAAGCCCCACCCGATGGAGAGCAACATCCCGGCCGAAGTGTCGACCGGAAGGGTGTTTCGGGTCAGGCCATCGGCGGCCAGGAAAACCGTCAGCAGCAACCAGCCCGCTCGGAGCAGCCAGACGCCTACGGCGGGTTGGGTCCGCGGGGAAGGGGAGGTCCGGGCCTGCCAATCCCAAGCTGCGCTCACTAAGAAGATGAAAGCGCAAGCCATGGCCATGACCCCTTGAGGAAGGGGGAGGGGGGTATCTCCTGCCGTAACGGCCATCCCCCTATCTAGAGGAGGGTGTGACATTTTGGCAACCCCCCATAATTGGGTATTTTACCCAGTTTACTTGCGAAATAGGGGTTTAAGGCTATTTTTCGCAAATCATGGCCTACGACCCCTACGATCTCACCCAACACCCCCCTCGCAGCCCCCGTTGCCGCCTAGGAGGCTTGGTTATCCTCCCCCGCATGCTGGATAAGGCTCGGGCGACCCTCGCCGGGAAGAATGGGGAATACACCTATAACTGCTCCTTGGACCAGAACGTCCTGAACTTCCTCGGTATCGACGCCGAAGCCCTCAAGGCCCAGGTCGCCCAAGGCCTCGGGGATGGCGAAATCCTGACCTGGATGCTGGCGAACGCCAAGCACCCCCGGGCGGGCTATGAGATCGCGGCTTTCAGCGCCTTCCATGAGCAGCGCGCCCCCTCGGCCCCCGGTGGCCGCGAACGCCTGACCCACTACCAGTCGTCGACCCCGGCCGGGGCCAAGCGCGAGGACATCACCAGCTGGTTCGACGTCCTCGACCTGGACGACCACCAGAGCTTCGGCGGTAAAGTCTAAGGCGCGCCGTGGCCCCGCCCCGCCGCGTGCTCATGGTGTGCATGGGCAACATCTGCCGTAGCCCGACGGCGGAAGCCGTCTTGCGTCACCACGCGCAGGCCCGCGGCATCGACGTCGAAGTCGATTCGGCAGGCACGGAAGGCTATCACATCGGCGAGCCGCCGGACCCACGCTCCATCCAGCATGCCCAGCGCCGTGGCTACGACCTGACGCAGCTGCGAGCCAGACAGCTGGCCGACGAGGACTTCGCGCACTTCGACGTCATCCTCGCCGCCGACGAACTCAACCTGCGCACGATCCGCCGTCGCTGCCCGGCGGAACATCAAGCCAAGTTGGTGCTCTTCCTCGGCACCGAACCGTTGCCCGATCCTTACTATGGCGAAGCAGACGGATTCGAAAAAGTCCTCGATTTAGTCGAGAAACGCGTGGATTTCCTCCTCTCCGAGTGGTGGGGCTAAAAGAGTAAGGTTGCGACCCGGCGCCAACCGAGGTTCCCTAACCCCAACGATGTACCAAGTGAATTTCAGCGACCAAGCGATCCGGGAATTGGCCAAGCTGCCGACCTTGGAGCAGATGGAAGTCGTCGAAGCCTTCTCGTCGCTCACGCCCGAAGCCTTGCTGCGCGGCAGCTCCGAGCTCGGCACCGTCCGGCGCGACGGCCACGTCTACCATCGTCTCCGCGTCGGTGAATTCCGCATCTACTTCGAGGCCACCGAAACGTCCTTGCTAGCCAATTACGTCCTCCACCGCCACACCTACGCCGACTTCGCGTTCCGCTCGCACCTGCCGTTCCCGGAGGACGAAGCGCGGATCGAACAAGAAGGCGGCTTCTGGAAATACCTCGACGACCGCAAATCCTAACCGCCGTGAGCTCCCCCGAAAACCCGCGCTACCGTTCCCCCGAGGAAGCCGCCCGCATCTACCTCCTGCCGAACCTTTTCACGGCGGGGAACATGCTCTGCGGCTTCTTGGCCATCAAGGAGTGCATCGAAGCCCGCTTCACGACGGTGGACGTCGCCGCCCGCTCCGACCACTATGTGATGGCGGTCTGGTTCATCTTGTTCGCCTGTTTGTGCGATCTTTTCGATGGCCGGGTCGCCCGGGCCACGCATCGCGAATCGCTGTTCGGGGCCGAGTTCGACTCCATCGCCGACACGGTCTCCTTCGGCGTGGCCCCCGCGTTAATGGCCTGCTTCCTGATCATCAACCCAGGCGTCAACGATGACATCAAGCTCTTCACCTGGCTCTTCGCCTTCATCTACCTGCTTTGCGTCGGCGTGCGTCTGGCGCGGTTCAACGTCCTGACCAACCCCCTCGTCCCAGGGAACGAAAAGCGTGCCGCAGGCGGCGACTTCGTCGGGCTCCCTTCGCCGGCCGCGGCCGGGATGATGGCTTCCTTGGTCTTGGTCCTGTCCAAGATCCTCAAGGTCTCGCCGGAGGCCCAGAATGACGCCATCCCGCTGCAATCATGGTCGTGGACCTTGTTGCCGCTCATGCTGATCATTTCCTACCTGATGGTGAGCAACGTCCGCTTCCCGAGCTTCAAGAAAGTCGACTGGAACACCAAGACCCGCTCCCGCGGCTTCATCCTCATCATCTTGGTCGGCGTGGGCGCTTACCGCTTCCGCGAATACGCCCTCCCGGCCATCTTCTTGGGTTACATCACCTGGGGCGTCATCCGGCACTTCTTCTTGCTCAAAAAAGAAGAGACGGACCCGGCTCCGGAGGATGAGGATGAAAACGAGCCTACGGTGTGAATAAGGGGTGAGGGAATCGGGCTTCTAGCGTCCTGTGAACAAGGTTGGGCTTATTCGCAGGTTCGGCACAGGGAGCGCAAAACCACATCCCGCCTGTTTTCAACGCCTTGGGAAACTATCCACGCCCTTCCGACACTTACGGGTACTACTGTATTTAATTCAAAGGGTTATCTATTAATACACCCTCACCGGAAGTGGGCATTGATTGATTGCCACCCACCCCTCTCCGCCTCAAATCTGTCAGCATCATGAAGTTCAAGGTAAACCGTAATCATTTCTTCAACGGCCTCTCCAGCGTCACCAACGTCGTCGGCAACCGCGCCACGATGCCGATCCTGCAGAACGTGCTCATCGAAGCCGAAGGCGATACGGTCACCCTGACGACCACCAACCTCGACCTCGGCATCTGCTGCCGCATCAAGGCCACCGTCACTTCGCCTGGTCGCATCACCTTGCCCGTCAAGAAACTCGTCCCGATCGTGCGCTCGTTGTCCGGCGCCGAGACCGTCGTCGAACTCACCGGCAAGGATCGCGTGAAGGTCACTTCCGGCAGCTCCGTTTTCCAGATCGCTGGTTTGCCGGCCGATCAGTTCCCGCCGATCGCCAGCTTCTCCGGTCAACCCACCATCTCGATCGAGCAGGAAGACCTCGGGTCCATGCTGCGCAAGGTCAGCTACGCTCAGTCGACCGATGAAAACCGCTACATCCTCAACGGCGTCTTCTTCGAATTCGCCGGCGGCAAGTTGACCGTGGTCGCCACTGATGGCCGTCGTCTCGCCAAGTGCGAACGCGAACTGGAAGGCCCAGACAAGCCCCTGGCCCTCATCCTGCCGGCCCGTACCATCGCCGAACTGCAGCGCCTGCTCAAGGTCGGCGGCAAGGCCCACGTCTCGCACAACGAACGCCAGGTCGGCTTCACCATCGACATCCCGAAGAACGACGAAGGCCTCGTGGACCGCATCCAGCTCGTCTCCAAGGTCGTCGAAGGCAACTACCCGAACTACCGCCAGGTCATCCCGAAGGAAGCCGGCAGCAAGGTCCGCCTCGAACGCGAAAAGCTGTTGGACAGCGTCACGCGCGCCGCGCTCATGTGCGATGACCGCAACAACACCATCCGCCTATCCGTCTCGAAGAAGAACCAGAACCTCGAGATCAGCGCCAAGTCCGATTCCGGCGAAGCGCATGAACCCATCGCGGTGAAGTACGACGGCCCGGAAGTGAACATCGCCTTCAACCCGCAGTATGTCGTCGAGCCCCTCAAGGCCGTGACCGAGGACGAAGTCGATTTCGAGTTCAAGGACGACATGTCCCCGGGCGTCATCCGCGGCCTGAAGGAAGACTTCCTCTGCGTCGTGATGCCTCAGCGCATCTCGTAAGCCTTACAGTCCGGGCTCGTGGCAATCCGGGAGCGCCTTGATGGCCTCCAGGATGCGCCGTGACGCTTCCATGGTCCGTCCCGAGACACCTTCGCCTGGATCGTAGTCGGCAGGCCCCAGTGCTTTGCCGAAGCGCACCCGGACGCGGGCCCCACCGACAGGGAAGAGGGCGCCGCGCGGCAGCACATCGCGGGCACCGCGGATATGGATGGGGACGACCGGAGCGCCGGACTTACAGGCCAGCAAACCAGCGCCAGCCTTGGCTTCACCGATGACGCCATCCTGGCTGCGGGTGCCTTCCGGGAAAATCAAGAGCCCGCGTCCCTCGGCGAGCGCGGCGAGGGCGACGCGGATGGCGCCGATGTCCGCTTCGCCGCGGTCGACCGGGATGGAGTGGCAGGCGCGGATGACCGCACCGAACACCGGGTTATCGAACAGCGAGCGGCGCGCGATGAAGGAGATCTCCCGGGGCAGGCACGACCCGATCAAGGGCGGGTCCAACATGCTCTGATGGTTCGACGCGAAGATGCAGGCGCCTTGCGGGACGTTTTCCCAGCCCTCGACCTCCAACGTGGAGAACACCTCCGCGAACGCGCGCGCCCCGTGGTAGACGGTCTTGTAGATCAGGTTGTTCGAAGTGAGGATCATGCCGAGCGGGCTGCTGCTTGGATCAAGGCCTTCACTTGCGCGACCACCTCGGGCAGCGACTGGTGCGTGTTGTCGATGCGCGTCGCACCCTCCGGGCACATCAACGGCGCCGTCGCGCGGGTCGAATCGAGCAGGTCGCGTTGAGCCACGGCGTCGGTCTGGCCTTCGGCGGCGCGGCGTTGGGCGCGGGCCACGGGATCGGCCTGGAGGAAGACGCGGACCTCCGCCTGCGGCAGCACGACGGAGCCGATGTCGCGTCCTTCCATGATGACGCCGGCGAAGCCGGCGGTGCGACCGAGCTCCACCTGGGAGCGTTGATAGGCCAACAGGAAGGTGCGGACTTCCGGCAAGGCCGCGAACTTGGAGACCGTGGCGTTCACGTCTTCGGTGCGGAGCGTCGCGTCGGCAGGGCGTCGGCCGGCGAGCGTCAGGCTGGAGGAGATGCCGGAGATTTCCGAGCCGATGCGCAGCTGGGCCAAGGCCGGGGTCACCGAAGCGGTCTCCTCGGGGCGGGCGCCCGCATCGAGCAACGCGCGCGTGATGGAGCGGTAATGCGCGCCGGTATCGACGTGCAATAGGCCGAGTTCACGGGCGACGGCTTTGGCGGTGCTGGATTTGCCGGACGCCGCGCCGCCATCGACGGCGACCGCGACGAAGCGGGTGCGGAGGGCTTCCAACGCCTGGAAGAACTTCGGGAACGTCTTGCTGGTGCAAGCGGGGTCTTGGATGGCGATCCACGGGCGGCCATCGCCGAAGAGGTCGTACGAACCCAAGATGCCGAAGCTCATCGCCATGCGGTGGTCCTCATACGTATGGATTTCGACCGGACCGCGGGCGGCGGCCTGTTGCAGCGCGGCGCGCGCGGGGTAGATCGTCAGCGAGGCCAGGCGTTCGTCGGTGCGCAGCTCGTCGGCGCTGGGCACGACCTTGACCCCAAGGCGCTCGAGTTCGGTGGCCATCGCCAAGACGCGATCCGTTTCCTGCTTACGGGTGTGCCCGATGTTCCGGATCGTGGTCGGCGCGTCGGCCAGCGGGGCCAGCGTCGCCAAGGTCAGGAACGTATCCGAGAAATCGTTGAAGTCGAAATCGCCGCCGCGGAGCGCGCCCCACGTCTGGACGACGAGCGCGGAGCCTTGCGGCGTCAAGGCGGCGCCGCAGCGTCGCGCGACTTCCGCGAAGGCGGTGTCCCCTTGGAGCCCATCCTTCACGTAGCCCTGCAGGCGAACGCAGGCGTCCGCTCCCGTCACGGCGGGGAGGGCGATGAAGTAGCTGGCTGCGGTGGCGTCGGGTTCGATGGCGTAAGTGCCCGGCGCTTGGTAGGGGCCCGGCTGGGCGCAGCGCCAGGCGCCGTCCGCCGCCCGGGCGAGCGGGCGACCGAATTGCGCGCACATCTTCTCGGTCATCACGACGAACGGCTCGGAGACGGTGGCGCCCTTCATGCGGACGGTGGCTCCGGGCGAGAGCGGCAGCACCATCAGCAACGCGGACAGGAGTTGCGAAGACGCGGAGGCGTCGACTTCGAGCGCACCCAGCCGTCCGGCGGTATGCAGCGTGAACGGGAAATGCGTCGCGGGTTGGCCATCGGGGCGTAGCGCGCGGCAGCCGGCGCCGGCGAGGGCTTCGAGCAGGCCGGCCATGGGGCGGGCGCGCATGGCTTCGTCGCCATCCATTTCATACACGCCGCTGGGAGCGAGGGCCAAGAAAGCCGTCAGGAAGCGCGCGGCCGTCCCGGCGTTGCCGACATGCAGCCGGGCGTGCGCCTTCGGGATGCGTCCGCCAAGGCCTAGGATGCGAATGGTGTGGGCGGCTTCATCGGCGGAAACCGCGAAGCCCAGCGCCTGCAAGGCGGCGATGAGGATACGCGTGTCGCGGCTGAAGAGCGCGCCGGTGAACAGCGTCTCGCCTTCGGCCAGCGCGGCCAGCAGCAGCGCGCGGTTGGTGATGCTCTTCGAGCCCGGCACCTGCGCGACCCCGCGGGCGGGCGTGCGGAAGGGGGTGATCGTGAGGGTCGGGCTCATGCGGGGCGGTCGAGGGCTTGACGGAGGCGGCGTGCGTCCGCCAAGAGTTGGCGGAGTTTCTCCGCGTCGCCGGCTTCGAGGGCCTGGCGGAGCTGGGCCGTCTGGACTTCGGCGGCGCGCAGGCCGGCGATGACGTGAGGCGCATTGGCCAGCAGGATACCGACCCAGAGGTTCTCTTCGCCGGCGGCGATGCGCGTCGTGTCCTTTAGCCCTGCGCCGGTCGTGGCGGGGTCGAAGCCCGGCAAGCTCGCCACGGCCAACATCAAGGCCGAGGCGCTGGCATGCGGGACATGGCTGATGGCAGCGACGATCTCGTCGTGGCGTTGCGCGGAGCAGGTCACGGTCCGGCAGCCCAAGGCTTGCCAGAAGGCCTCCGTCCGCTGGACGTCCGCCGCGGCTTCGGTCCCGGTGGGCGTCACGAAGCAAGGCCGCTGCACGAAGAGGTCGGCCAAGGCATGGCTAGGGCCGGCCTTCTCTGAACCGGCCATCGGGTGGGCGCCGACAAAGACGACTTGGCTCGGGAGCACGCGGGCGGCCTGGATGATGGCGGCCTTGACGCTGCCGGCGTCGGTGACGAGTGCGCCCGGGGCCAGCCCTGGGGCGATCGTGCGGAACGTTTCCTCCATCTTGTCCACGGGCGTCGCGACGACCACGAGGTCGGCCCCGCGCACGGCCGAAACCGCGTCGTCGAACACCTCCGCGACCGCCAAGCCCCTCAGGAACGCACGCGACTCGGCCGAGCGAGACCAGCAGGCCAAAGACCCGGCCAATTGGCGCCGGGCCGCCGCGAGCAGAACCGAGCCTCCGATGAGGCCCGCTCCGACGACAGCGATGCGTTTAAATTGAGGCATTTAGAAGGTTGAAGGTCCTTCTTTCATGAACCAGCCTAGCAAACTATTAAAGCAAACAATCTGCCAGCGATGAAACTGGCCGATTCCGTTCCATGTCCCACGGCCCCTACGACCCCCAGTCCGATTTCCTCCCCGGCAAGAAGTCCCGCCCGCAGAAGGACTCGGCCTTTTGGGAACGGCTGTGGGAGAAGGCCGGCACCCCCCTCACGGTGGTGGCCTCGGTCGGCTTGGTCCTCGCCGCCGGTTGGCTGATCACCGAAGGGCAGCGGAACGCGGGCAGCAGCTTGGCCGCCCTGAGTCCTGCGCAGGCCGAGGAGCTCCGACAGCTTTCCCTGCAGAAGGAAGCCGCTTTCGAGACGCAACGCCTCAATAAGCCGGTCATCGACGACGCTGACCTCGCCTTGCTCGGCGAAGCCGTCCAGGCCCAGGAGGATTACCTGGCCTCGCGGGGCGCGCTCGCTTCCGAGAACGCCCGCCTGGAGGCCATCCGTCGCCGCTACCATGTCATCCAAGCGGAACGCTTGCGGGCGGTCTCGACCGAAGCGGAGGATAAGTCCACGGCCTTGGCCAAGACCGACCATGCCGGCGCCGTGCGCGAGCTCCGCCGGGCCGTCGAGGCCGAGCGCCTCATCGAGAGCCGGTGGATCTTTTCCGGCTATGCCGACGTCGGCAAGATCGCCCGGCTCGACACGCGTTTGCGCCGGCTCGAGGCCGAACCCTTGAAGGCGCAGACCCAGGCGCTTGAAGCCCAGGCCGAAGCGGCCTTCGCCGCTGGTCGGGGAGAGGACGCCATCAAGACGCTCGGCCAAGCCATCGAGACGGAGCAAAGCTTCGTGGAGAAATACCGCGACGTGCTGGAAACCGAATTCGGCCGCGTGGAACGACTGTCCAATCGGCAGGAGACGATGCGCTCGCACCCGTTGCAGCAGCAGATCGTCGCCGCGGAGCAACAGGCCGCCGCGGCCATCGCCCGTTACGCGCAGGCCACCGCCACCGCGGCCCAGGAAACCCAGGCTGCCGCCGCCACGCAGGCCTTCGACCGGGCCTTGAACCTGCAGGCTCAGTTGATGCAGGAGTTTCCTCGCAGCGCATGGGCGACCAACGCGCGTAAGGCCGGCTTCGAACAGCAGCGCAATCGCTGGCGCTCGGCCGGGAGCCTGCAGGATGTGGCCACGCGTGCGCAGACGATGGCCAAGCATCTGCGGTCGGGCCAAGCCGCCGAGGCCTTGGCCTTAGCCCGCGACCTCCGCGAAAAACTCACCCGGGTCGAGGCCGAGAATCCCGGCGTCGTGCCGCCTGATGACCCGCTGCGCCGCCAACTGGAATACCTCGTCACGCACGCGGCGACCATCCAAGCCATCTTGCCGAAGCTCGACCAGCTCGTCGCGCCGGTGTCTGGCGCGAGCGTCCGTCTGATGAAGCAGGAAGTCTCGCAAGGCTTCTACTCCACCGTGATGGGCGCCAACCCGAGCGCGAGCATGCGGGAGAACCTCCCCGTCGAATCCGTCGCCTACGCGGATGCGCAGGCCTTCTGTGAAGCCTTGGGCTGGATGTGCGGACGGACCGTGCGCTTGCCGAAGGTAGCCGAATACAAGGCTGCGTTGGGCGACCTCGCCCAGCCGCCCGCGGCGAAGACGGCTTGGACCTTCGACAACACCGACGGCGTCACTGCGCGACCGGTCGGCACTTCGCAGCCGACGGGCGCGGGTTTCTACGACCTGCTCGGCAACGTCGAAGAATGGGCGCAGGCCGAGGGGCCGGACGACTTTGCCTCCGTGGTGGGCGGGAGCGTGAACTGGGTCCCGGTCTCGGGTCTTCCCCTCAGGAAGGCGTTGAAGCGTGAAAAGAGCCGCACGATCGGATTCCGTATCGTGATTGAATGACCGCCGTTGCTGGCCTACTACGAACTCGCCCATGCCCCTGAGCCCCCCCACCCCCAAAGTCAGCCCCGCCCAACGGGTGGGCTTCTTCTTTGTGGTCTACGGGTTCCTGGCGGCGTTGTCCTGGTGGTTGAGCTATGAGATGCGCTTTTCGGGCGGCGCCGTGCTGACGACCGCCGACAAGGACATCGAAGGCTACCTGTTCGCGCAGCGACCGCATGCGTTGCTGTGGGTCGTGCCGCTGAAGTTCATCCTCCTCGGCGCCTTCGGACAGTTCCGCGGCGTCTTCTATTATTTCCGCCTCCACGACGCGTTCCGCATGGTCTTCGCGCTGTCCTTGGCGACTTTGGCCATCCTGTTGCTGCCGTTCCTCAGCGGCATGAACGGCCCGACCTCCACGTGGGGCATCCCGCGCAGCATCGCGCTGGTCGACTTCAACCTCTCGCTCCTGCTCTTCGTCGGTTTCCGCGTTTCCATCCGCACGCTGCGTGAGCGCTTCACCGGGGCGGACAAGGTCGCGCAGGCTTCCTTGGAGCGCATCGCCATCGTCGGCGCCGGCAACACCGGCGAGCAGCTCGCCTCCGACCTGCTCTCGCGCCGCGGGCATGGCCTGCTGCCGGTCTGCTTCCTGGACGACAACGCCGCCAAGCACGGCCTCGAGATCCATGGCTTACCCGTCGTCGGCGCACCCGAGCAGATTCCCACCCTGGCGGAAAAGTATGGCGTGACAGAAGTCATCTTGGCCTTGCCGGCTCAAAGCGCGAAGCGCATCCGCGAGATCAGCGCGCTCGCGGCCGGTAGCGGCCTGCGCGTCTTGGTCGTGCCGTCCATGACGGAGCTCGCCGGCGGACGCGTCCGCGCCACCGACCTCCGCCCGGTTTCCGTCGAAGACTTGTTGGGCCGCGCGCCGGCCCAGCTGGATGACGCCGCCATCGGCGCGATGATCCAAGGCCGCACGGTGCTCGTCACCGGCGCGGGCGGGAGCATCGGCCAGGAAATCTGCCGCCAAGTCGCCCTCCGCCAGCCCGGACGACTGGTCATGCTCGATCAGTGCGAAGCGCTGCTGTATCAGGCCGAGCAGGACCTCATCGCCGCGGGCGCGGGCGCCTTGATCTGTCCGGTCGTCGCCGACGTCACCGATGAACCCCGCATGCGCGAGGTCTTCGCGCGGCATCGCCCGGCGTTGGTCTTGCATGCCGCGGCGCACAAGCACGTCCCGATGATGGAGCCTCAGCCCGGAGAGGCGCTGAAGAACAACACGCTTGGGACGGCCTTGGTCGCGGCCTTGGCTTCGGAACATGCGGCGGAGCGTTTCGTCCTCATCTCGACGGACAAGGCCATCAACCCAACGAACGTCATGGGCGCCTCCAAGCGCTTGGCCGAGATGGTCGTCCAGTCCATGCAGGGCCGCCCCGGTAACGTCACCCGCTTCGTGGCGGTGCGCTTCGGCAACGTCCTCGGTTCCTCCGGTTCGGTCATCCCGATTTTCCGCAAGCAGATCGCCGCGGGCGGGCCGGTCACGGTCACCCATCCGGAAGTGAAGCGCTACTTCATGACCATCCCCGAGGCGGTCGGCCTGGTCCTACAGAGCGCGACCCAAGGGCAGGGCGGAGACATCCTGGTCCTCGAGATGGGCCAGCCCATGAAGATCGTCGACGTCGCCCGCCAGCTCATCGAACTGAGCGGCTTCCGTCCCGACCTCGACATTGAGATCAAGTTCATCGGCCTGCGCCCAGGCGAGAAGCTGGTGGAGGAGCTCCAGCACCACGGCGAGCAGTACCGCACGACCACGCACCCGCGGATCTTCCGGTTCGTCGCTTCGGGCACCAGCCATGACGCCTTGGCCGGGCTCTTGACGGAGGTCCGCGCGCTGCTTCCGCAGGATAAGGCGGCCTGCAAGCAAGGCTTGCGCCGCTTGGTCCCGGAATACGTGCCGTACGTCGACTAGTTTTTACGCTTCGGGCTTCACAGGCTTGGCCCTTGTCGCCACGCTGACGGCATGGCTCGCCAGTCCTCCTCGCCCGCTCCCGTCGTCGGTATCATCATGGGTTCCCAGTCCGACTGGGAAACGATGATCCATGCCGCCGAAACCTTGCAGGGCTTGGGCATCCCGTTTGAGTCGGAAGTCGTGAGCGCGCATCGCACGCCGCTCAAGCTGAAGGACTATGCTTTGGCCGCCAAGAAGCGCGGGCTGAAGATCATCATCGCCGGTGCGGGCGGCGCGGCGCACCTCCCCGGCATGGCCGCGGCCATGACCGTCCTGCCGGTCATGGGCGTCCCAGTGCAGTCCAAGGCCCTCGACGGCATCGATTCGCTCCTTTCGATCGTGCAGATGCCGGCGGGCATTCCGGTCCACACCTTTGCCATCGGTAGGGCCGGCGCCATCAACGCCGCCCTCGGCGCCGCGGCCATCCTTGCCTTGAACGATGTCGCTTTGGCGAAGCGCCTCGACCAGTTCCGGGCGAAGCAGACGAAGGCCGTGCTGGACAACCCCATCCCTGGCCAGAAGGGCCGGAAGAAGCGTTAAGCCATGGAAAGCCCTTTGCTGCCCGGCGGCACGATCGGGATCTTGGGTGGCGGCCAGCTGGGCCGCATGTCCGCCATCGCGGCGCGACGCATGGGTTACAAGGTGAAGACCTTCGATCCTTCGGCGCAGGCTTGCGCCGCGGCCATCGCCGATGAGCACACCGCCGCCGAATGGTCCGACACCGCCGCGTTGACTCGCTTCGCGCAGGGTTGCGGGCGGATCACGCTCGAGTTCGAGAACATCCCGCCGGCGACCGTCGAGTTCGTCGCGAAATCCGTCCCGAGCCATCCTTCGGCGAACGTCTTGGCCATCTGCCAAAACCGTCGCCGCGAGAAGGAGTTCCTCCGCGCGTCCGGGATTCCCTGCGCGGCCTTCGCCGTCGTCTCGTCGTTGGCCGAACTGCAGGCGGCCGTGAAGACCATCGGCTTCCCTTGCGTGCTGAAGACCGCGGACTTCGGCTACGACGGCAAGGGCCAGGTCAAGCTGCCGACGGCCGAGGCCGACCTCGCCGCGGCTTGGAACAAGATCGGCGGCGCCGTGGGCGTCCTCGAGGCGTGGGTCCCGTTCCAGCTGGAGATCTCCGTCCTCGTGGCGCGCACCGTCGATGGACGCACCGCGGTCTACGACGCCGCGGAGAACATTCACCGTAACCATATCCTCCACCTATCGCTCTCGCCGGCCCGCATCTCGGCCGCGACCGCTGCCGAAGCCCGCGCCCTCGCGCTGGGCATCGCCGAGAAGATCCAGCTCGTCGGCCTGCTGGCCGTCGAGATGTTCGTGCAGGACGGCCGCATCGTCGTGAACGAGCTCGCCCCGCGTCCGCATAACAGCGGCCACCAGACCTTTGACGCCAACGAGACCTCGCAGTTCGAGCAGCACGTCCGCGCCGTGTGCGGGCTCCCGCTCGGCGGGACCAAGCCGCTGCAACCTTCCGTGATGCTCAACCTCCTAGGTGACCTCTGGAAGAATGGCCAAGAGCCGGACTGGACGCAGGTCCTCGCCGATCCCTCCGCCAAGCTGCACCTCTACGACAAGGGCAAGGCTGCGCCGGGCCGCAAGATGGGCCACGTCACCGTGACCGCGCCGACCTTGGAAGAGGCCTTGCGCCGCGCCGAAGGGTTGTTCGCCACGCTGTCCGCCTAATCAATCGAGCAGCTCCGGCTTGCGCGAAAACAGCGCGATCGGGATCTGGCCGAGCGAGACGAAGAGCAGGATGGCCTGGAACACCGGGATGCGCGCCTTCATCTTTTGGGCGGCGGCGATGTAGTTCTTGGCCATCACTTCCGAGATCATCGCGAAGGCGAAGACCAGCGCGGCCACGCAGAGCACCGCGAACCAGCGGCGCCAGACCCGTTCCTCGGCCGTGCGTTGCCACGGCAGCACCAACAGGGCCGCGAAAAAGAAGAAGAACCAGCACTCGGCCTGGAGGGCGACGGGGAACGTCACGTAGGCCGGATTCCAGCGCGGCGCGATATGCAACGGGCCGAGGTCGAAGCCGCCGACGAGCTCGAGTAGGCCGAGCCACACGCAGAGGGCGGCGAATGCATAGCTCGCCCAGCGGGCGTAGCGGATGGATTGCGCGGACTTGGAGTTCTCCATGGCGTTCAGCAAAGCGGGAAGACGTAGGGGCGCAATCCGGAGGGAGCCGCTCCGGCAGGTATTAGGCAGGACGGAACAACGCCACGTCGCTCCATTCACCCATGACCCGGCCGTCGGCGCGGACGGAACCCCAAGCGGCGGCGCACTTGGCTTCGAAGTGGGTACGGACCGCGGCCTGTTCCTTGGCGAGGATGCCGCTCAGGGCGAGCACCCCACCGGGCGTCACGGCCTTCACGAGGTCGTCGGCATAGATGCAGAGCACGTCGCTGATGATGTTCGCCAGCACGACGTCGGCGGGGCCGGTGAGCTTGAAGCCCTCTTCGAGACCGGCGTGGTGGAACGCCACGCGTTCGTCGGCGATGCCGTTCTCTTGGCGATTGGCGATGCTGACGCGGACGGACTCGGGGTCGCGGTCGAAGCCGGCGATGCGGCCGCAGCCGAGCTGGGCGGCGGAGAGGGCCAGGATGCCCGAACCACAGCCGGCGTCGGTCACCGAGACTTGGGCGGCCGGCTTGGTTTCCAGGTAGTCGAGCAAGCGGATCGCGCAGAGGCGCGTCGTCGGGTGGTCCCCGGTGCCGAACGCCAGGCCGGCGTCGAACCAGATCACGGCGGCGTCGGCTGGGACGACATGCTTACCGCGCATCCACGCGGGCACCCAATGAAGGCGGCCATGGTCCCAAGGCTTGAGGTGCTCTTTGTAGGCTTCCTTCCAGTCCTTGTCGGCGAGGACGGTCTCGTCGTATTTCTCGGGCAGCTTCTTGAAGGCCTTGCGTAGGCCGGCCCAAGCGGCATCGGCTTCGTCCTTGGTCTCGAAATAGCCCATCACGAAGTGCGGCTTCCCGGGGCCTTCATGGAAGAGCATCCAGGACGAACGCGTCAGCTCGCAGAAATGGTCCTCCAGCGGCTGGACCATGTCTTCGTGGATAGGGCAGCGGAGTTCGATCATCGGGCGTGGAAGCGGGTGGCGAGTTCGGCGATGACGCGGGGGAGCAGGGCGTGCTCGGCGGCGTGGATCTTCTGCGCGAACGTCTCAAGGGTATCGTCGGCCGTCCGGGGGACCTGGGTCTGGCCGAGGTGGGCGCCGCCGTCGACTTCCGCCGTGACCCAATGGACGGTGCAACCGCCGGCGGGCACGTTGGCGCGCCAGGTCTGGCCGATGCCGTCCAAGCCAGGGAAGGCCGGCAGCAGGGTCGGGTGCAGGTTGATGATGCGGCCGGCGAAGGGCTCGAGCAAAGGGGCCTTCACCACGCGCATGAAGCCAGCCAGGACGATCAGGTCGACCCCGTCGTTCGCCAAGGTACGGGCCCAGAAGGCTTCCTGCTCGGGCGAGAACTTCGTCTTGAAGGGACCGGGGTCCAGGTAGTGGGCTGGGACGCCGTACTTCGGTCCGAGCGCCAGCATCGGCGCGGTGGGGAGGTCGCAGTAGATCCCGACGACCTTGGCTGACCCGAGCCGACCTTCCGCTTGGGCACGAAGGACGGCGTCGGCATTGGAGCCGCGACCGGAGCCAAGGAGGGCGACGCGCATGGGGGGACGGTGTCGCCTGTCGGGAGCGCCTGCAAACGGATTTTCAAAATCTACCTTTGAACCCTCGTGGATTCGGCTGAAGATGCCCTCGCCCTTACCCATGGATCGTCGCGCGTTCTTTCGTCTCACCGCCCTTGGCACGTTGGGGGCTTCCTTGCTTCCCGCTTGTGCCACTGGAGCCGCCACCCCGGCTGCACCCGCCACACAGACGCAGCTGGGCATCGACGTCCTCACCGCCGCGAACTTCGAGACGTTGCGGGGCGTGCGTTGCGGGCTCGTCACCCATCGCGCTGGCATGAACGGCGCCGGCAAGCGCACGGTGGATGTCTTGGCCGCCGCGCCGGGCGTCCGGTTGACCAAGCTCTTTGGCCCTGAGCATGGCATCGACGGCAACGCCGCGGCCGAAATCGCCATCAAGAACGCCAAGGACGCCCGCACCGGCCTGCCGGTCTTTTCGTTGTATGGTGCGACGCGTCGCCCGACCCCCGAGATGCTCGAGGGCCTCGATGCCATCGTCATCGACTTCCAGGACGTCGGGTCGCGCTCCTACACATACATCAGCTGCATGCGGTACGTCATCGAAGCGTGCTTCTCGATGCCGCGACCGATTCGCGTCATCGTGCTCGACCGCCCGAATCCGTTGGGCGGCGAAAAAGTCGACGGCCCGTTCCTCGACCGCAAGTGGCGCAGCTACGTCGGGGCTTACGAGATGCCTTATGTGCACGGCCTGACGATCGGGGAGATCGCCCGCTGGGCGGTCGCGACCCCGGGCGTGCTGGAGCTCACCGACGAGCAACGCCGCCGCGGCTTCCTCGAAGTCGTGCCGATGCGCGGTTGGAACCGCGCGCTCACCTGGAATCGCACTGGTCTGAATTGGATCCCGACTTCCCCGCGCATCCCGACGGCCCAGGCGGCGTTGGGGTATGCCATGGTCGGCCTGGGCTGCCAGCTGGGCGACTTCAGCCACACCTTCGGCGACGAGATGCATTTCCGCTTCATCAAGTACAGCCGCCGCAAGTCCGCCGACCTCGTCGCCGCGCTCGGGAACGCCGTCCCGGGCCTGTTGCTCGAGCCGAAGGTCATGCCCGACGGCACGCAAGGCGTGTACACGGCCATCACCGATTGGGCGAAGTTCC
>JBEGRN010000002.1:0-25355 GCA_041180425.1 Verrucomicrobiota bacterium | reverse complement strand
GCCCGCGTGCGAGGCGATGGCTTCCCGGCGCAGGTAATCCTGCCGGTAGGACATGAAGAGGTAGATGACGACGCCCACGCAGATGCAGGAGTCGGCGACATTGAAGGCGGGGAAACGGTAGCCCGGCAGGTGGACGTCGATGAAGTCGACGACGTGGTCGCCGAACAAGCGGTCGCGCACATTGCCGAGCGTGCCGCCCACGAACAGGCCGAAGGCGAGCTGACCGCCCGCCAATTCACGCATCAACGGGTGACGCCAGCGCCAGACCAGCGCCAAGACCGCCAAGGCCAGGAACACGAGGAACGGACGGACATCGTACTGCGCGCCCAAACCCCAAGCCGCCCCTTTGTTGCCGACATGCACGATCCAGAGCCACGGGAAGACCGCGATCGGCGAGCGCTCGGGGTCTTCGCACAAGTGGTAGACCCAGTCGTTCTCGAACCGCAACGGGAAGTGCCGGACGACCAGCAGCTTCGTCAGGACGTCGACCACGAAAGCGGCGACCGCCACCCCCCAGAAGGTGAGGTACGGACGCAGACGCGAGGGACTGACGGCCCCAGCGCTCAAGACTCGGGCTGGTCTTCTTCGCCGCCGCCGCCACCGGTGCCGAAGCCGACTTCGTCGCCGATTTCGCCGAGGGGATTGCTGCCGCGACGACGGTGCGCGCGACGGTTGCGCTCGAGTTCCTTCTGGCCTTCGAGCGAATAGCGGGTGAACGGCACGGCCATCAGGCGGGCATGCGGGATCGCCTTGTTGGTGATCTCGCAGATGCCGTACTTGCCGGACTTCAGTCGTTCGATGGCATCGGCGATCTCCTTGAGGGCCTCCTGTTCGTTCGAGATGAGCGACAAGGCGAAGTCGCGGTCGGCGGTATCCGTGCCGGCGTCGGCCAAGTGCTGGGAGTAACCGGAGAGGTCGCCGGCGTCGTCCTTGCCGTTCTTCTTGAGGGCTTCTTCAGAGTGGAAGGCCAGGCCCTTCTGGATGGCTTCGCGCATGGCCACCAGGAGGTGGTAGTAGCGACGGAGCTTCTCCGGGATCTGCTTGGATTCGTCGACCATGCCGCCGCCCTTGCGGAACGGGTTCACGCCGCCCAAGAGGTCGGCGATCGAGGCCGCCGCGATGTTATGCGACTTGTGGCCTTTTTCGCGGGCCGCGGTGGCGGCCTTCTCGCGGGCCTTGCGTTCTTCCTCAGGGACCCAGAGGTTCAGCTTGGAGCCTTCGCGCTTGCGGTTCTTGAGATGCTCGAGGACGTCGGCGAACGTGAAGAACTGCAGCTTGGCGCGCACCGGGGCATCCGGGGTGCCAGCTTGATCATGCAGGCCGCGATGCTTGTCGAGGAGCTGCTTCTGCTTCTCGTGCTCGGCCTTGGTGTCCTTCTTGGCGCCCTTGACGGGCTTGGCCGCGACGACCGGTGCCTTCGCGCCTTTGGCGGGAGAAGCGGCCACCGGAGCCTTGCCAACGACCTTGCCGGCCTTCACAGGAGCGACTTTAGCGGCCGGAGGCGTGGCTTTCGCCGCCGACTTGGCGGGCGCCACCGGCTTCTTGGCGGCGGGCGGAGTGACCTTCACCGCAAGCTTCTTGACCGGCTTGACGGTCGGCTTGGCCTTAGCGGCGGGCTTGGCGGCAGCCTTGGCGACGGGCTTCTTGGGGGCGGGTTTCTTGGACATGAAAAAGGAAGTTAGGATTGTGGGTACTTGGCGGCGAGGGCGTCGCGGCACCGTGGAGATACCATACCGTATTTTCCGGCTTCCACAAGCGCAGGCACCCATCGCCAAGACCTCGGGCACTTCACCCCAGGGGCATGGTCGACGGCGAAGGCCAGCGGGGCCTGCGGCTGGGGCTGCAAGGTGACCGCGGAGACGATCCAAAGTTCGGTCAATAGGCCGGCATGCTGCGCAAGCAGGGCGAAATCGGGGTCGACCGGGTCACCGGTGACCACGACGGCGGCTTCCATGGACTGGCCGATCTTCTTCTCTTGGCGGAGGCGCTCCATGGGCACGTTGACCTGGGCGGCCAAGGCCTGAATGGAGGTTACCGCGGCGTGGGCCGCCAAACCGGTGGCATCTTCCCAAGCGGCGTCGGCGACCGGCCAATCCTGGAGGTGGACGGAGGTGCCGTCGACGTACTCGGTGCGCGCGTGCAGGTGCGACCAAGCCTCGTCCGCGGTGAAGGGCACGAACGGCGCAATCAGCTTGAGGTAGGTGCGCAGCACGAGGTCGAGCGCGGTCTGCGTCGAACGGCGGAGCGGGTCATTGGGCGCGGTCGTGTAGAGGCGGTCCTTGACGACGTTGTGGTAGGTCGCCGACAGCGTGCCGGTCGTGAAGCCAGCCAAGGCGGCTGCGGCGCGGTGGAACTCGTTGCGGTCGCAGGCGTCGGTGACTTCGCGAATCAGCTTGGCGGTCTCGACGAGCACCCAGCGGTCGATCGGCGTCAGCTGCGCGACCGGCACGGCATCCTTGGCCGCATCGAAGTCGTAGAGGTTGCCGAGCTGGTAGCGCAGGGAGTTGCGCATGCCGCGGTACTGGTTCGAGATGGTCTCGAAGATGGCGTCGGAAATCGGGATGTCGCTCTGGTAGTTCTCCGAGGCGACCCAGAGGCGCACGATGTCAGCCCCGTATTTCTTGACGTAATCGTCCGCGGTCTGCGGCTTGCCGCTGGGGTTGTCGGACTTCGAGATCTTCTGGCGCTTCTCGTTGACGACGAACCCGTGCGTCAGGACGGAGCGGTAAGGGGCGCTGCCCTTGACGGCGATGGCGGTCCAGAGCGAGGACTGGAACCACCCGCGGTGCTGGTCGGAGCCTTCGAGGTAGAGGTCGGCCGGCCAATGGAGGTCCGGATGGCGGGCGCAGACGGCGAGGTGGCTGGAGCCCGAATCGATCCACACGTCGAGCGTGTCGGTGCCCTTGCGCAGGTCCTTCGGCCAAGCGGCCGGCACCGGCGCGCCCGCGAGCACTTGCTCGACGGAGGAAGCCCACCACCAATCGCCCCCGCGCGTGGCGACCTGAGCGGCGACGTGGCGGACGACGCCGGCGTCGAGGTACGACTCGCCAGTCGACGGCGAGTAG
Source organism: Verrucomicrobiota bacterium (assembly GCA_041180425.1). GTDB lineage: Bacteria > Verrucomicrobiota > Verrucomicrobiia > Opitutales > UBA953 > UBA953. Next base: position 22,290 of record JBEGRN010000002.1, on the reverse strand, counting down.
AACGACGGGATCGGCACGCCCCAAGCGCGTTGACGCGAGATGCACCAATCTGGGCGGCCTTCCAAGGCGGCGCGGATGCGGTTCTCGCCGCTGGCGGGGATCCACTTCACCTGGCCGACGGCGGCGAGGGCCTTGGCGCGCAGGCCACCGCGGTCGAGGCCGACGAACCACTGGTCGAGGGCGCGGAAGACGACCGGCGACTTCGAACGCCAGCAGTGCGGGTATTGGTGCTCGAAGCTCTGGGACTTCAGCAGCGCGCCCTTCTCCTTGAGCAGACCGAGGACGGCGATGTTCGCCGGGTTCTTGCCGTCGGTCTCCAGGACGGTGACGCCCACCAAGGAAGCCGGCACGCGGCCATCGTCGGCATAGGTGCCGTCGTCGCGGACCGGGCAATAGGGCTCCAAGCCGTACTTGTTGCCGGTCTGGAAGTCCTCGAGGCCGTGGCCCGGAGCGGTGTGCACGCAGCCGGAACCGGCGTCGGTCGTGACGTACTCGGCGAGGACCACCGGCGAGGGCCGGTCGATGAACGGGTGGTGCGGCTGGAGGCCTTCGAGGGCGCGGCCCTTGACGCGGAAGCCGTCGGTCGCGCCTTCCAGGCCGCACTCGGCCACGAAGGCGTCGCGGCGGGCGGTGGCGACGAGGAAGGAGCGTTCGCCATGGCGGACCTCCACGTATTCAAGTTCCGGATGCACCGCGATGGCCAGGTTGGCCGGCAGCGTCCACGGGGTGGTCGTCCAGATGACGACGGACAGCGGGTGCGCCGGCGTCAGGCCCTTGGCGGCGGGCTGGGCGACGGGGAAGGCGACCCAGATCGAGTGGGAACGCTTGGTGAGGTACTCGATCTCGGCCTCGGCCAAGGCCGTCTGGCACGGGATGGACCAATAGACGGGCTTCTTCGAACGGTAGACCAGGCCTTGTTCGACGAAGCTGCTGAAGCCCTTGAGGATCTCGGCTTCATAAGCAGGGTCCATCGTGCGGTACTCGGACTTCCAGTCCGCGAGGATGCCGAGGCGACGGAACTGCCCGCGCTGCTTCTCGATGTAGGCGGCGGAGAACTCCGCGCAGGCCTTGCGCACGCCGAGGGCGTCCAGGGACTGCTTCTTCGCCTGGAGTTCCTTCATCACCTTGTGCTCGATCGGCAAGCCGTGGCAGTCCCAGCCTGGGACGTACGGCGTGCGGAACCCGCGCATGGACTTGAAACGCAGGATGGCGTCCTTGAGGAGCTTGTTCAGCGCGGTGCCGATGTGGACGTCGCCGTTGGTGAACGGCGGGCCGTCATGGAGCACGAAGGCGGGCTTGCCGGCGGCGCGCTGTTGGATGGCGGCATAGAGGCCGTTCTTCTCCCAGTGGGCGATGCGCAGGGGCTCGCGTTCGGCCAGGCCGGCCCGCATGGGGAAATCGGTCACGGGCAGGTTGAGGGTATCCTTGAGCTCTTCGGCCATATGGGCGGTAAAATGAGGGAGATTGACCCGGTTAGGCAATACCCTGCCGGGGCGGGCAGGGTGAACGGCCCGGCGGGCGTGGCAAGGGTGGAGATATCCGCCCAAGAATCCCCATAAAACGGGGGCAGGTGGGGCGAGATTGACAGGCGGGGCCAGAAAGGCACGAATCACTCCCCATGGACAACAACATGAAGCCCAAGCTGATCACCAAGTGGGGGGTCGTCGTCGACCTCACCTTGACCGTGGTCTTCTTCGCCTGGATGACCACGGTGCTCAAGAAGCACGTGCCCTGGGGCGGTGAAGCCAGCGACACCGCTGTCCTCCTCGGCGCCATGCTCTGCTCCGCCTGCCTCTCCGGCGTGCTGTGGATGGCCCTCAACCTGTTCCGCGTGACCTTGGCGGACCAGATGCTCCCGAAGGACGCTTCCGACAAGCAAGGCCGCTAAGCCGGCCTGCCCCTCCCCTTCAGGCCAGCCGCGTGCTGGCCTTTTTTATTTCAGGGTCGGTTCCGCCAAGACGCCTTGGATTTCCTTCCGCAGGGCCTCCGCCTCACGGACCTCCTTCTGGAAGTCGGCCCAAATGGCGTCGAGCTCCTCGGGCGACGACTTCGGGAAGCGCTCCAGCCAAGCCCCCAAGGTTCGCCAAGCGTTATGGTAAACGGGGTTCTGCCGCAGGATCTCCCGGCGCAGCGTCAACAGCCGAGCCGCCATCGCCTGCTGCACGCCGGCGGCCTCCCGTTGCCGCACCGCCTGCGGGCCGGTCAACACGACGTCGCCGGCGCCGAGGTCGAACACGAAACGGGTGGCTTCCGCCAAGGCCTCCGCGGACTCGCGCATGCCCAGGCTGACCGGGCTGCGGGTGAGCAACAGGTTGGCCCGGGCGGCCAACCACCAATCCTCCTCGGACTTCGCCAAGGTCGCCAAGACCTTCCGGGTGTCGCGGCCCTGCGCGGCGGCGATGAGGACGCGGGTCTGCTCGCCCGACATGCCGACGTCATGGCGGAGCGCCCGCCAAAATAGGAAGGCTTCGCGCTCCGGTGCCTTGCCTTGCAGGATATCCGCCACCCGCGCCGGAGCGGCTGAACGGCCCTCGCGATACCAGAAATCCACCAAGGCCGGGCGCAGCAACGCCCGCGTCTCGCTGGCCAAGGCCTGCGCCACCCAAGGTTCGCTGACGGTCACCGGCTGGCCCGCCGCGACTGCGACGCGGGCGATCCACGTGCGGGCGGCGGCCACGGACGCCTGCTCCGCCGCCATGCTGGCCGCGGTGAGCCGCAGCGAGACGATGGCCTGCCCGGACTGCACCCGCACGCTGACATCAGGCTGCCCAGGCAGGTCGACGATCTCCAGACGGCCTTTGGCCTGCGGCACCCCGTTGACGACGCCGGGAATCGGCGGGATGGCCAGGACCTGCTGCGTATAGCGCTCCAACGCGGAGCAATGCACGGCGACGAAGCTGACCTCCGCGAGGTCATAGCCCAACACCACGGCCAAGCCGCCTTCATTGGCGAAAATCCGCGGAGCCTCCGGCGCGGGTGCCGCGGCAGGCTCGCCTGCCGCGAGGAACACGCACGTCGCCAAGAGGCTCAGCATGGCATCACGAACCAGTGAAATGGCTCTCGTCGACTTCGACCGGCTCGCCCCCGGAAAGGTGCAGCGGTTCGCCCAGCGGCGTCTGGTCGTTCTTCCAGATCTCCACGGTCGCCGGCGCATCGGGCTCGGGCGAAACCCACTGCCAGCGGCCGATCCCAAGGAAGGTCATGAGCTGCCCCTTGTCCGGACTCAGCCCCGGGCCCGTGCCGCGCACGTAAGGCTTGTTGCCGATGCCGATCATCAAGTTGATGGTCAGCGCCGTGCCGCCACCAGCGGGGGCGGCCGCCGGCGCGACTTCAGCGGATTCGACGGAGACTTCGTCTTCTTCCTCCTCCTCCGACTCTTCCTCCTCATCCGCTGCCGCCACCGCCGCGGCTTCGGCGGCGGGCGGGGTGAGCTCGAATTCAATCGGCGTCTTCACGTCTTCGATGAGGACGTCCTCATCGTCGGCCTCCGGCTCTTCGTCGGTGACCGACGACGGGCTAGGAGCGGAGGCGACCGGAGGGTTTGCCTGCAAGGACTTCACGTCGGCCTGCACGGCCTCGAGCGCTTCGTTCAGTTTGTCGGTGGCGGCGGCGGCCTTCTGGCCCGACTTCTTCAAATCTTCACGGAGCTTCTTGAGGTCGTCCCCCAGGGAAGCCTGTTGGCCAGCAACCTCCGTACGCAGAGCCTTCACGGACTCAGCGGTCTCCTCCACGTCGGCGACGGCTCCGCGGACGGACACCGCCAAAGCTTCGACCTGCGCGGCGAGTTCCTCGACGGCTTCTTGCTTGGCTGAGCTCCCGCTCGCGGCAACGGCGGCCTCCAGGACCTTCGCCTTCGCCTCGAGGGCGACGACCGCGGCCTTGAGCGCGTTCAGTTCGGCGGAAGCGCGCTGGGCGACCGCCGCCGCCGCGGCTTCGCCGGCCTGACGGGCGGTCACTTCGATTTCGCCGACGCGGCGCGAGACGGCTTCGGTGCCGGCGCGGAAGTCATCGCGCAGGCCGTCGATCTCGGCCGCCAGCGCCGCGCGTAGGCGCGCCTGCTCGGCAAGACGTTCCTTCTTCTCTCCGCCGTCCATCAGCACGGGGATGACGACGATCAACGAGGCGCCCAAGATGCCGAACACGGCAAGGAAAGCCTCCCACCCGTCGCGCGGGTTGAGGTCGAGGTACAGGATGGCGACGACGGCGATGAAGTCGGCCGCCACCAGGTACCATTTCTCTTTGAGGATCTTTTCGAGGTCGCGGTTCATGGGGTAGGGTTGGGGTAAAGGGAAACTCAGCGCGGGCGCTCCACGAAGCCGACCTTACGGTTGACCTTGGACAGCGTCCGGAAGGCCGTGGCTTGGGCCTTTTCGGCACCGGCCTTGAAGATCGCGTTCAGCGCCTCGCGGTCCTTGATGAGCTCGTCGTAACGCAGGCGCACCGGGTCGAGGGTCGCGACGACGGCGTCGGCGACGGTCTTCTTGAAGTCGCCATAGCCCTTGCCTGCGAACTCCGCGGTGAGCGTGGGGACGTCGCGGCCGGTGCAAGCCGAGAGAATGGTCAGAAGGTTCGTGACGCCGGGCTTGTCGTCGCCCGGGCGGACCTCGGCGCCCGAATCGGTCACGGCCGACATGAGCTTCTTGCGGATCTCCTCGGGGCGGTCGGTGACGTAGACCGTGGAAGACTGATTCGGGTCGGACTTCGACATCTTCGCGGTCGGGTCCTGCAGCGACATGATGCGGGAACCAACCTTGGAGATGAACGGCGAGGGGACCTTGAAGGTCTCGGAATAGCGATGGTTGAACTTCTCCGCGAGGTCGCGGGCCAGCTCGAGGTGCTGCTTCTGGTCGTCGCCCACCGGGACGAGCTCCGCGTTGTAGAGCAGGATGTCCGCCGCCATCAGGACCGGGTAGAACAGCAGGCCGGAATCGACCGACTGCTGCTTCTTGGCCTTGTCCTTGAACTGGGTCATGCGTTCCAACTGGCCGAGCGGGCAGAGGCAGCCCAAGATCCAGGCCAACTCGGTGTGGCCAATGACGTGGGATTGGGCGAACAGATGGCTCCGGGCGGGGTCGAGGCCGCAGGCGACGTACTGGGCCAGGCAGGAGTAGGTATTGTCCCGCAGCTGGGCCGGGACATGCGGGACCGTGATGGCGTGCTGGTCGACGATGCCGAAATAGCACTCATAGTCATCCTGCATGCGGCCCCAGTTCAGGACGGCCCCCAGGTAATTCCCCAGATGGAGTCGGCCCGTCGGCTGGGCGCAGGTCAGGACCACCGGCTTGGCGGGCTTTTTTTCGGCTATTTCGCTCATTCCTCTGGTGCCCAGCGTGGCAAGGCACAGGCTGGGCATCAAGCGGATTGGGATGTCGGTGACGCTTGAAATGGCGGATTCTTCCGCCTACATAAAACGACGCTCCTCCCCCCTTCCCTATGTTCCTCGCTCAAGTCGCCCCAGCGGCCGCTCCGGCCGCCGCCACCTCCGCCAATAAATTCTACATCATTGGCGACCTCGATGCCGTCAAGCCCGACATCCCCCAGAGCTGGCCGGACGTCATCCTCCACAATCTGGGCTACATCGCCCTCGCCTTCGTCATCGGCTGGATCGCCAAGAAGGCCCTCGGCTGGGCGGCGTCCAAGTTCGACAACAGCCCCATCGCGGAGGCCGCCGTCGCCGCCGTCGGCAAGGCGCTCCCCGCCCTGCTCCCCGCCTACGCCCTCCTTTTCATCATCAAGGAGAACGCCCCGTTCTTGGCCCACTCCGGCTGGCTGCACATCACGGCCGTGAGCGCGACCTTCGTCGTCTCCCTCGCCCACTCGACGGCCGTCTTCTACCTCGTCGAGATCCCCATCGCCTGGGCCAAGAAGATCGCCGACCAGACCGAAAACAAGCTGGACGACGTCCTCGTCCCGATGATCTCCACGGTCATCAAGATCTCGGTCATCCTCGTTGGCGGCTTCAAGGCCATCTCGATCGTCGACCCGAAGTCCTCGGAAGCCATCCTCGGCCTCCTCGCCGGTGCCGTCGTCGGCCTCGCCTTCGCCTCCCAAGACACCATTAAGAATGTCTTCGGTGCGGTCATGCTCATCGTCGACCAGCCCTTCACGCTCGGCGACCTCATCAACATCGGCACCCACGAGGGCAAGGTCGAGGCCCTCGGCCTGCGTTCCACGACCATCGTGCTCGTCGACGGCCAAAAGCTCGCCATCCCGAACGGCGACCTCGCCAACCGCGCCATCGTCAACGTCACGCGCCGCGACTTCATCCGCGCCCAAGACCTCGTCCACCTCGAGACCAACACGCCGGCCGAACAGATCCAACAGGCCGTCGCCATCGTGCGCGAGCTGCTGGCCAACCATGAAGGCTTCGACCCGCGCCACCCCCCGCTCGTGCACGTCACCGAGTTCAGCGACTGGGCCGTGAACGTCCGCTACATGTACTGGTATTACCCGGCCAGCTCGGCCAAGCAGCTCGAATTCAACCAGAAGCTCGTGCTCCGCATCACCGAAAAGCTCCAGGCCGCCGGCATCCGCCTCGCGGTCCAAGGCACGCCCCAGCCCCGCTGATTTCCCATGGCCCTCATCGAAGTCTCCCACCTCCAGAAGTCCTACGGCGCCATCCGCGCCGTCAAGGACGTCTCCTTCTCCGTCGAGCGCGGCGAAGTCGTCGGCTTCCTCGGACCCAATGGGGCCGGCAAGTCCACGACCATGAAGCTGCTCACGGGCTACCTGCGGCCCGACGCTGGCTCGGCCGTGGTCGCGGGCTTCGACGTGACGGAAAACCCGGTGGCCGCCAAGGCCCACCTCGGCTACTCGCCCGAAGGGGCACCAGCCTACGGTGAAATGACCGTCCGCGAGTTCCTGCGCTTCGCCGCGGAACTGCGCGGCCTCGCCGACCCCGCCCAGCGCGTGGCCGACACGCTCAAGCTCTGCCGCCTCGAAGAGGTCGCCGGCCAGGCCGTCGACACGCTCTCCAAGGGCTACCGTATGCGCGTGGGTTTCGCCCAAGCGGTCATCCACGACCCCGCCGTGCTCATCCTCGATGAGCCCACCGATGGCCTCGACCCGAACCAGAAGTTCGAGGTGCGCCGCATCCTCAAGGACATGGCCGCCCGCAAGGCCGTCATCGTCTCGACGCACATCCTCGAAGAAGTCGGCGAACTCTGCACGCGCGTGATCGTCATCGCGCAGGGCGAAGTCCGTTGCGACGAATCCAAGGAACGCTTCCTCCAACGTGGCGCCGACCTCAACCAGGTCTTCCGCCAGCTCACCGCCTAATCGACCTACGACCATGTCCGACACCTCCGTCTCCCCCACCCCGCGCGCCGGCGCCGCCTTCTGGGCCGTCCTGCGCCGCGAATTCGCGGGCTACTTCCGTACGCCGCTGGCCTACGTCTTCCTCGCGGTCTTCAACGCCTTCGCCATCTCGTTGGCCTTCTTCGTGGGCAACATCTATGAAGCCGGCGTCGCCAGCCTCGACCGTTTCTTCCTGTATCACCCGTGGCTCTGGGCGTTCCTCGCGCCCGCCGCCGGCGCCCGCCTCTGGGCCGAAGAACGCCGCCAAGGCACCATCGAACTGCTGCTCACCTGGCCGGTCACGGTCTGGCAGGCGGCCCTCGGCAAGTTCTTCGCCGCTTGGCTCTTCCTGGGCTGCGCGCTGCTCATCACCTTGCCGATGGCCTTCACGGTCTGCTACCTGGGCGACCCCGACGTCGGCGTGATCGTCTCCGGCTACGTCGGCTCGTTCCTCTGCGCCGGCGCCTGCCTCGGCATCGCCGCCATCGCCTCCGCGCTCACCCGCAGCCAGGTCATCGCCTTCGTCACCGGCTTCCTCGCCTGCTTCGTCCTCGTGCTCGTCGGCTACGGCGTGTTCGATGAACTGCTCGCAGGCGCCTTCTCGGTCGGCACGGTCGACGAGATCCGCCGCCTCGGCCTCTGGCGCAACCTCGAGCCGTTCACGCTCGGCCTCATCGACCTGCGTCCGACCGCCTACTTCCTGACCGCGGCCTTCGCCGGCCTCGGTCTCAGCACCCTCATCGTCGAACGCCGCTAACCGGAGAACCCCACCATGTCCCGCTCCCAAGCCTTCTTCGCCGCCCTCGCCATCCTGGCCGCGGCCTTCTTCGTCAGCCTCATCGTCGGCGTCGTCGGCGACCGCTTCGGCGGCACCCGCCTCGACCTCACCGAGGACCATACCTTCACGCTCTCGCCCGGCTCCCGCCACATCCTCGGCAAGCTCGACGAGCCCGTGACGCTGGAGTTCTTTGTGAGCCGCTCCGACGTCAAGCTGCGCCCTTACCTCGAAAGCTACTCCCGCCGCGTCGAGACGCTGCTGCGCGAATACGCCGCCGCCTCCAAAGGCAAGGTGAAGCTGGTCATCACCGACCCCAAGCCCGACACCAAGGAAGAGCAGCGCGCCCAGCGCCAGAACCTCGGCGCGATGAACACGCCGGCCGGCGCGGCCTACCTCGGCGTCACCGCCCAACAGGCCGACACGGTCAAGGCCATCGCCTTCCTCGACCCGACGCGCGAGAAGTTCCTCGAGTACGACCTGTCCAAGCTGATCGCTTCGGTCGCCCGCCTCGAGCGCCCGAAGCTGGCCATCGTCAGCACGCTCGCGATCACCAACACCGCGCCGCAAGGCGGCGACCAACAGCCCGGGGCCGCCGATGTGCTCCTGGCCGAGCTCGGCCAGACGTTCGAAGTCATCACGGTCAACAACCAGGCGACCGAGCTCCCCAAGGGCACGGCCGTCGTCGCGTTGGTGCACCCGCATCACTTGTCCGACAAGCTCGCCTACGCCATCGACCAGTTCCTGCTGAACGGCGGCGCGGTCTTCGCGGCCGTCGATCCGCTCTCGCGCTACCAGAAGTTCCAGCAAGGCGGCATGCCCTTCATGGTCGCCCCGATGGCGCTGGGCGCGTCCTCCGATCCCGCGCTGCTGCGCGCCTGGGGCGTGAACGTCGAGATGGACGCCGTCTCCGGCGACAGCCAGCGCTCCGTGCCGATCCGCGGCGCGCGCGGTCAGGCCGTGCAATACCCGCCGGCCTTCTCCGTCGGCCCCGAAGCCCTCTCCAAGGAATCGCCCCTGACGTCCGACCTCCGCGAACTGGCCTTCATGGAGGCGAGCGAGATCACGCTCATCTCGGGCGCGGAGAAGCGCCTGAAGATGGACGTCCTCATCGCCCTCAAGGGCGCGACCACGGGCGCCGCGCCCACGCAGCTCGCCAACGCCGGCCCGTTCGAGAAGGTCGCGGTCGGCTTCAAGGCCGACGGCCGCCCCCGCATCCTCGCGGCGTCGTTCACCGGCACGTTCACCTCGGCCTTCCCGAATGGCGTCGCCGCCGACGAGAAGGACAAGACCCCGAAGGCCGGCCCCGACCACCTCAAGGAATCCAAGAAGCCCGGCCGTCTGTTCGTCGTCGCCGACTCCGACTTCATGCTCGACCCGTTCACCGTGCGCCAGCGCCAGATGAACGGCCAGACGGTCATGGAGGAACTGAACGACAACCTGAAGTTCGTCCTCAGCTCGCTCGAGACCCTCGGCGGCTCCGATGAGCTCGTGACGCTCCGCTCCAAGGGCACGTCCATCCGCCCGTTCAAGCGCGTCGTCGCCCTCGAACGCAACGCCCAGGCGCTCTACCAGGCCAAGCTCGACGAGATCGAAAAGCGCCTCGAGGAGGCCAACAACAAGGTGAATGAGATCTCCCGCCGCAGCGGGGGCGACCTCACCAAGGGCCTCGTCATCACGCCCGAGATGCAGCGCGAGATCGACAAGTTCCAGAAGGAGGCCACCGAGCTCACCGAGCAGCGCCGCCAGATCCGTCGCGGCCTGAGCGAGGACGTCAACGCCCTCGGCCGCAAGCTGGCGGTGTTCAACCTCCTGGCCGGCCCGTTCTTCGCCGGCATCTTCGGCCTGCTCTACTTCCTCTTCCGCCGCCGCAAAGTCGCCTAAGCCATGCGTAACAAGACCCTCCTGATCGGAACCTTGGTGCTGGGCCTCGCCGCCCTCGCCTTGCTCAACCTCAAGCCGCAGGACGCCGCCGACGGCGGCGCCAAGAGCCCGCTCGTAGCCGCCGAGATCCTCGCCCAGCCGAAGAGCCTCACGGTGAAGGCCAACGGCAAGTCCACGACCGTCGAGAAAGCCGCGGACGGCACTTGGGTCGTGAAGGAAAAGTTCGGCCTGCCGGTGGATGTCGAAAACCGCCTGCGCCCGCTGGTAGTCGCGCTGCAGAAGGCCGAGAACCTCGGCCTGCTCACGAGCAACCCCAAGCGCCTCGAGAAGCTCGGCCTCGCCGACAGCTCCTTGAGCGTGACCGGCGAGAACGGCAAGGTCTTCGCCGCGGAAATCGGCAAGCAGACCGACGACGGCGCCGGCCTGGCCATGCGCCTGCAGGGCGAGACCTCCGCGATCCGCACCAGCTTCAGCGGCTACCTCGAGGCCGACCCGACCAACTGGATGGACTCGGTGCTCTTCAACGGTAAGCCCGAAGACATCAAGGCGATCGCGTTCACCTGGGCCGACGGCCAGCAGTCCTTCACGCGCCCCGAAAAGGGCAAGCCGTTCGGCGGCAAGGAAGGCCCGACAGTCGAGGACATCGTCAATGCACTCGCCATCATGCGCGCCTCGGACGCCGCCGCCAAGGGCGACAAGGAAGCCGCCGCGGCCTTTGCCAAGTCCTGGACGGTGAAGCTCGAGCTGTTCGACGGCTCCACGGTGACCGCGGTCTTCGCCAAGGGCGCGGCCGGTGCCCCCAACGAACAGCCCAAGCTCTTCACGCGCGTCAGCCACTCCGACCCCAAGCATGTCGCGAACGCGATGGCCGCGAAGGCGGAGTTCCTCTCGCAGCCTTGGCTGTCCGAGCAGCTCCCAGCCACGCTGGCGGACTTCAAGAAGCGCGTGTCCCCGCCTGCCGAGAACCCCGGCCAGCCGCCCGCACCGCAGCTGGGCAACTTCCAAGGCCTCAGCTTACCAGGCGGAAACGGGCCGGTTTCGGTCCCGCCGCCCGCCAAATAAGCCGGCCGCAAGCAAAAGCCCTTGCCTCCCTCGGCAAGGGCTTTTTCGTGTCCTCTTCCGATGGTCCTCGCCGAAGCCCAGTCCCTCGCCACCTACCTACCGGTCCTCATCCAGGCCGCCTTAGGCTTGGCCCTCCCGATCGGCATCCTGGCCGCCAGCCACCTCTTCGGCCAACGCGCCAAGGGCAACTACATCAAGGATAAGGCCTACGAGTGCGGCCTCCCGATGGAAGGCAAGCCGCACCCGCGCTTCGCCGTGAAGTTCTACGTCACCGCGATGTTGTTCATCCTCTTCGACATCGAGGTCGTGTTCCTGGTGCCGTGGGCCTTGGTCTACCGCGAATTCCTCGCCGCCGGCATCGCCATCACGGCCGCCACCGCGGTCTTCCTCGGCACGCTCGTCCTCGGGCTCGCCTACGAGGTGAAGCGCGGCGCGCTGGAGTGGGACAAGTAAGCCGAAGCTAAGTTCTTCACGAAAAGGGCGCCACTGGGCGCCCTTTCTGTTTACTTGGCCGGCGCCGCCGGCGGCGTCTGGCCCTTGAGGTGCTGATCGAAGAAGGCCGTGACCAACGGACGCAGGTCGCGCTGCTTGGGCTGCAGGTCGAAGGTATGGGGCGCGCCCGGAATCACCTCCAACGCGCAGGTGGCGCCCTGGGCCTTGGCGACCTTGAGGAAGGTCTCGCTCTGGCTCAGCGGCACGGTCGTGTCCGCGGTGCCATGCACAAGGAGCATGGGCGCATCCTTCGCATCGAGGTAGGTGATGGGCGAACCTTTCTTGTAGAGCTCCGGGGCTTCCTCTCGGGTCTTCGCGAACATCTTCATGTCGTGGTAATTGATGAGGTCCACCGCGCCATAAAAACCGACGGCGCAGGCGACGCGCGCCGAGACGTCCTGATAGGGCTCGCCTGGGACCGCATCGAAACCATCCGCGGGACCGGTCGTCGCCAGCATCATCGCGAGGTTGCAGCCCGCCGAACAACCGATGACCCCGAGGCGCTCCGGGTCCACGCCTAACGCCGCAGCTTCCTTGCGCAGATAGCGGACGGCGGCCTTGGCGTCGTAGACGCTCTGCGGCCAGGTGACCTGCCCCTGCGTGCGCCGGAGCTTGTAGTTGATGCTCATGCAGACATAGCCCTTGAGCGTCAGGTTCTCGGCGATGTTCAGCTCGCGGTTGCGCGCCTTGTCGCCGTCGTTGAAGCCGCCGCCATGGATGACGATGATCCCGGGCAACGGCTTGGCTTTGTCGTGGCCGAGCGGGAAATAAAGGTCGGCCTTCTCCTTGCGCGCGGCGCCGAGATAAGGGACGTCCGTCTGGACGCGTACGGTCTGCGGGTAGACGGGGACCTTCTTCAGTTCCGCGGGGGTATCTTCGGAGGCCGGCTCCGCACCGGCCTTCGCCGCCACGGCAGGCTTCGGCGCCGCAGGCGCAGGGGGCACGGGCACAACCGGGTCGGCCATGAGGACCGCCCAGAGGCAGAGGATTGGGGTCATGGCTTAACCGATACAGGCTGCGCACCAGCCGTCAACGCTCCGCCGGACCGCTGCGGGCCTTAGGTCGCGCAGACGCCGCAGCCGGCCGGGAGGTTCAGGAAGAAGTCGTTGCCCTTGTCGTCCACGAGGATGAACGCAGGGAAATCGACGACTTCGATCTTCCAGACGGACTCCATGCCGAGCTCGGGGTAGTCGATGACTTCGACCTTGCGGATATTCTCCTGCGCGAGGATCGCGGCGGGGCCGCCGATGGAGCCCAGGTAAAACCCGCCGTGCTTCTTGCAGGCGTCGGTGACGGCTTGGCCGCGGTTGCCCTTAGCGATCATGACGAGCGAGCCGCCGTTGGCCTGAAAGAGGTCCACGTAGCTGTCCATGCGTCCCGCGGTGGTCGGGCCAAACGAGCCCGAGGCCATGCCCGCCGGGGTCTTCGCCGGGCCGGCATAATAGACAGGGTGGTTCTTGAAGTACTCGGGCAAGCCTTCGCCGCGCTGCAGGCGCTCCTGCAGCTTGGCGTGCGCGATGTCGCGGGCCACGACGAGAGTACCGGTCAACGCGAGGCGCGTGGTGACGGGATGCTTGGAGAGTTCGGCGCGGATCTCCGCCATCGGGCGGTTGAGGTCGATCTTCACGACCTTGGTGGCGTCCGCATGCTTGCGTGCGGCGGCCGGGATGAACTGGCCGGGGTTGGTCTCGAGCTGCTCGATCCAGATGCCGTCCTGGTCGATCTTGGCCTTGGCGTTGCGGTCGGCGGAACAGGATACGGCCATGCCGATGGGGCAAGAGGCGCCGTGACGCGGAAGACGGACGACGCGCACGTCGAGGGCGAACCACTTGCCACCGAACTGGGCGCCGATGCCGAGGTTATGCGCGGCCTTGAGGAGCTCGGCCTCGAGGGCGAGGTCGCGGAACGCCTGGCCGTGCTCGTTGCCCTTGGTCGGAAGAGCGTCGTAGTAATGCGTAGAAGCCAGCTTGACGGCCTTCATCGTGGCCTCGGCGGAGGTGCCGCCGACGACGATCGCGAGGTGGTACGGCGGGCAGGCGGCCGTGCCGAGGCTCTTCATCTTCTCGGTGAGGAAGGCGACGAGCGACTTCGGGTTCAGGACGGCCTTGGTCTCCTGGTAGAGGTAGCACTTGTTCGCGGAGCCGCCGCCTTTCGCGACAAAGAGGAACTCGAACTTCATGCCGCCCGTGGCGGCGATGTCGACCTGCGCAGGCAAGTTCGTGCCGGTATTCTTCTCGGCGTACAGGTCGAGCGGCGCGAGCTGCGAGTAGCGCAGGTTGTTCTGCGCGTAGGCCTGGTAGACGCCGAACGACAGCGCTTCGGCGTCGTCACCGCCCGTCCAGACCTGCTGGCCTTTCTTGGCGGTGATAGCCGCTGTACCGGTGTCTTGGCAAAACGGCAGCACACCCTTCGCGGCGACTTCGGCGTTGCGCAGCATCGCCAAAGCGACCGCCCGGTCGTTATCGCTGGCTTCCGGGTCGGCGAGGATGGCGGCCACCTGCTGGAGGTGTTCCGAGCGAAGGTAGAAGTTGATGTCGTGGAAGGCCTGGTTGGCGAGCAAGGTCAGGCCTTCCGGCGCGACCTTGAGCACGGGCTTGCCCTCGAACTCCGCGACGGAGACGTGGTCCTTGGTGATCAGCCGATACTTCGTGGTATCGGGTCCAAGCGGGAAAGGTTCCTGGTAGTGGAATTGCGAGGCCATCGGTCCCCAATGAAACGCCCTTGGGCTTGGTCGCAAACGGAAACCTCCGTCCCGAAGCCAAGCGCGAGGTCAGGCCACAGGCACCGCGGCCGGTTCGCCGAGGACGACCCCGCCGCTCGCGGCGACGCACACCGTCCCAGCCGGCAGGTCCAGCGCAACCAAGGCCAACCCATGCGCGCCGGCCGCCGAGCGCACCTTGCCTACGACCTTACCGGCGACCGAGAGCTCGGTGCCGACGGCCAACGAGCGGCCGTCCACGGAGGCGACGCGGCGGAGGATCCGGCGCAGCGAGCCCATGGATTGGATGCGGGCCATGACTTCCTGCCCAAGGTAGCATCCCTTCGTGTAGCTCACCCAAGGTTCGAGTCCACACTCCTGGGGGAACTCGTTCGCGCCGCAATCGGCCGGCACGGACGGCACGCCCGCCAAGATACGGTCGGCTTCCAGGGCCTCGTGCGAGGCGAAGTCCCATGGCGACTTCCAGCCCAGCGGCGCGAGCACCTCCCAGGAAGGCGCGCCGGCGCGGGCGGACTTAAAGCTGCGCGCCCCGGGGATTTCCGTAGGTACGCCCTGCCCCCAGAGCACGCCGCGTTGCCACTGCGCCGAGACATCCACGGCCTCGACATCATCCGCGATGACATTGGCGGTGACGACGGCGATGAGTTCATCCGGGGCCGTGTGCGGGCTGAGCAGCAGGAAGGACCCGTCCGCCTCCTTGACCACCAAGGTGTGCGCCAGCACGCGTCCCTTGCGGTTCAGCCACAGCGCTTGCGACACTTCCGCGCGACGGAGATCCGCGGCGCACTGACCTTGCAGGAACGTCGCCGCATCGGCTCCCGTCACGCGCACCACCGTCGTCGTCGTTGGCGTGTAGCGCAGCGTCATCGCGGTCAGGAAACCAAGAAGGCGATGCCCTGCAGGACCAAGTTGGCGTAGAACGCGGCCATTACGTCATCGAGCACGATGCCGAAGCCTCCGGGCAGGCGCTCGAGCGCCTTGATGCCGAAGGGCTTGGTGATGTCGAACAGGCGGAACAGCAGGAAGCCCACGATGACCAGCAGGAAGCCCTTGGTGGAACCGAGGTGGAGGTTCTTATTGAACAGGAACACCAGCGGCATGGCCACGAACTCGTCGAGGATGACCTCGGAGGGGTCCTTCTTCTTGAGCAGGAACGCCGCGACGCCGCAGAAGAAGATCGCCGCCATGACGACCAGCGCATCGAAGACCAGCTCGTGGTACCACTCATGCCCGCGGGTCAGGTTGCGCACGACCAAAGACCACCACAGCAACCCCGCGGCCGACCCCCAAGTGCCCGGCGCCCGCAGCCGTCCCAACGGCCCCAGCGTGGCGATGCTCACCATCATTCGGACAAGCCCGGCAGGTGCCGGCGATGGCGGATGAGATAGCTGGCGCCCGAGATGACCGTGAGCGCGACGGAGATCCAGAACAGGCCCATGATGATGACCTCCCAGCGCTCATGCCACACCGCCGAGAGCTTCCAATGCGTCTCATAGGCGCGGAGGCCGATGAGGTGACCGATGGCCAGGATCTGCAGGAAGGTCTTAATCTTGCCGAGGCCTTCCGCTTCGAGGACCTGCCCCGAGGCCGCCGCGACGAGTCGCAGGCCCGTGATGAGGAATTCGCGGCACAGGATGAGCACCACGCCAAAGGCCGCCAGCAGGCGCTCGCCCTCAGAGGGATCGAGGTAACCCACGGCCGGCAAGTCGCCCAAGACCGGACCTAGGACATGGCGACCTGGCAGGCAATTCGCCGCCATCAAGGCCACGAGGAGCCCGAGGATGAAGATCTTGTCGACCAAGGCGTCCATCAGGCGGCCGAAGTCGGAGACCGCCCCGAGCTTACGGGCGATCCAGCCATCGAAGATGTCGGTCAAGGCCGCCAAAATGAACAAAGCCAAAGCCGCGCTGGCCCAAACCCCCGCCCAAGACGTCCAGAGCGCGATCAGGAAGACCGCCGGAAGCCGGGCCGCGGTCAGGATATTGGGGATGTGCCGAAGAAAACGCATGCGGGCTTGCGGGGACAATGTTCTGGGGCGAGAGTCAGCCGCAACAGGAAAACAATGGCCCTCAAACCGCGCATCGCCGTCTACCCCGGCACCTTTGACCCGATCACCCTCGGGCACCTCGATGTGCTCCGCCGCGCCTCCCGGCTCTTCGACCGCGTCATCGTCGCCGTGGCGCCCAGCGACTCCAAGAACCCTTGGTTCCCGCTGGAAGAACGCCTGGTCATGGCCCGCGAGGCCTGCAAGGGCATGGGCAAGGTCCGCGTCCTCAAGCTCGACGGCCTGACGGTCGAGTTCGCCCGCCAACAAAAGGCCGTGGCCATCATCCGGGGTCTCCGCAAGTTCAGCGACTTCGAGTTCGAGTTCGACCTGGCCCACGCCAACCGCCTCATGGCCCCCGAAATCGAGACGGTCGTCCTCATGCCCAGTCAGGACCAGTTCGTGACCTCTTCGACCTTCGTAAAGGACATCGCCCGCCATAAACTGTCCCAAGCGGCCGCTTTTGTGCCCCGTTGCGTGCTGCCGCGCCTCAAAAAACGCCTCGGTTGAGCCTAAAAAGGCCCTTCCTCCGCTGTTGACCGTGGGGGATTGTTCCGTTTGCTCCCCCTTTCCCCCCTTGCGAGCCCGCTCGGGCGGCTCCCACCCTCCTTTTCTATACATCCATGGACATCAAAATCCAAGTTACCAACCCGACCCGCCGCTCCGTCACCGTGACGATCCCTGCGGCCACCGTCGCCGCCTCCGAAAAGGAAGTGATCAAGGGCTTCACGCGCGAAGCCGCCCTCCCAGGCTTCCGTCCGGGCAAGGCGCCCGAAGCGCGCGTCCGCCAGAAGTACGGCAAGAACATCGCCGAAGAAATCAGCCAGCGCCTCCTCGCCCAGGGCTATGAGCGCATCAAGGAAGAGAAGAGCTTCACCGTCTACACCCTCGCCGACGTCCAGAAGGACGAAGCCGCGCAGGGCGCCGACGTCGTCATCCGCTACGAGGTCGACGTCCTCCCCGAATTCAAGACCCCCGACTGGAAGAGCATCAAGATCGCCAAGGAAGCCGTCACGGTGACCGACGCCGACGTCGAAGAGCATCTCCAGAAGCTGCTCCAGCAGCGCGCCCGCTACGAGAAGACCGAAGCCGCCGCCGCCAAGGGCGACTACGTCCGCCTCAGCTACACCGGCACCGTCGACGGCAAGGCCGTCAAGGAAGTCGATGCCGAGGCCGGCCCGGTGGGCTCGTCCGAATCCACTTGGGAAGAAGCTGGCTCGGAAAGCGAGATCGTCGCCGTCCCGGCCATCGCCAAGGCCCTCATCGGCCTCAAGGCTGGCGACACCGCCAAGGCTGAGCAGGCCTTCGGCGCCGACGCCGCCCGCGAAGCCCTCCGCGGCAAGACCGTGCAGTACGCCCTCACCATCGCCGAAGTCCGCCGCAAGGAAATCCCGACCGTCGACGCGGCGTTCTGCCAGTCCGTCGGCGTGAAGGACGAAGCCGACCTGCGTGACCAGCTCCGCAAGGGCATCACCGGCACCAAGGAACAGGCCGCCGAAACGGCCCGCCGCGAAAAGGCCCTCGACGCCCTCATCGCCGGCCTCGACCTCCCCCTGCCCCAGTCCGCCGTCGATTCCGTCGCCAACGGCCTCTTCAACGAGTACCTGCAGCTCCGCCTGCGCAACGGCACCCTGAAGCCCGATCAGTTCGAAGCCCAGCGCGAGGAGATCATCACCGAAGCCCGCAAGGCCGCCGAGACCAAGGTCCGCGCCCAGGTCGTCCTGGTCCGCATCGCCGAAGAGAACGGCATCGACCTGACCCGCGAGGAATTCACCCAGGCCATCCTCCGCGAGGCCTACCGCACCAACGTTCAGCCCGAAAAGCTGGCCAAGGACCGCAACCAGCTCCAGGTCATCCGCCGCGACGCGGTCCTGAACAAGGCCCTCGACCTCGTCCTCGACGGAAAAGCCCCGGAAGCGGTTGAGAAAGCCTAAGGTCCGGGTATAGTACCGTCCCACACCTCCTCACCATGTCCTACATCATCCCCAACGTTGTTGAACGAGATGCGCGCGGCGAACGGGCCTGGGACATCTACAGCCGCCTGCTCAAGGACCGCATCATCTTCCTGGGCTCGCCCATCTACGACGACGTCGCCAACGCCGTCATCGCCCAGATGCTGTTCCTGCAGATGGAGGACCCGAAGAAGGACATCTCGCTCTACATCAACTCCCCGGGTGGCTCGATCACCGCGGGCATGGCGATCTACGACACGATGAACTTCCTCACGTGCGAGGTGAACACCTACTGCATCGGCATGGCCGCCTCCATGGCGACCGTCCTGCTCGCCGCCGGCACCAAGGGCAAGCGCCACGCGCTCCCCAACTGCCGCGTGATGATCCACCAGCCTAGCGGCGGCGCGACCGGCCAGACGTCGGACATCTCCATCGCCGCCAAGGAAATCCTCCGCTGGCGCGATACGTTGAACCACGTCCTCGCCAAGCATAGCGGCCGCACGGCAGCCGAGCTGCAGCGCGACTCCGACCGCGACAACTACATGACGGCCGAAGAGGCCAAGGCCTACGGCCTCGTCGACCACGTCGTCCTGCCGAAGGCAGGCCGCGCCTAATCCTCATGGCCGGCGACCAGGCGGAGTGCTGCTCCTTCTGCGGCAAGCCGGCCGCGCAGGCCGGCAAGCTCATCGCCGGCCCGAAGGGCGTCGGCATCTGCGACGTCTGCGTCTCGACCTGCGGCCGCCTGATCGACCGCGAACGCGCCCGCGAAGGCAAGGCCAGCCCGGCCTCCGCCGCTGGCCCCGCCATGCAGGACGGCCCCGCCAAGTACGTCCCCACGCCGGTCAAGCTCGTGGCCCCCTCCGCGCTCCGCGCGGAGCTCGACCTCCACGTCATCGGCCAGGACCACGCCAAGAAGGTCCTCTCCGTCGCCGTCCATAACCACTACAAGCGCCTCAACGACCGCCTCACGCAGGCCGCCGGCGGCGATCAGAGCAACGCCCTCGGCGACGTCGAACTCGACAAGAGCAACGTCCTGCTGATCGGCCCGACGGGCACCGGCAAGACGCTCCTGGCCAAGACGCTCGCGCGCATGCTCGACGTGCCGTTCGCGATCGCCGACGCCACCACCCTGACCGAAGCCGGCTACGTCGGCGACGACGTCGAAACGGTCGTGCTGCGCCTCCTGCAGGCGGCCGACATGAACGTCGAACGCGCCCAGCGCGGCATCGTCTTCATCGACGAGATCGACAAGATCGGCCGCAAGTCCGACTCCGCCTCGATCACGCGCGACGTGTCCGGCGAAGGCGTCCAGCAGGCGCTCCTCAAGCTGCTCGAAGGCACGGTCTGCAACGTCCCGCCCGCCGGTGGCCGCAAGCACCCCGAGCAACAGTGCATCCGGGTCGACACGAGCGACATCCTCTTCATCGCGGGCGGCGCCTTCGTGGGCCTCGACCGCCTCATCGCCCGCCGCGCGGGCACCAAGGCGCTCGGCTTCATCCAGGGCGGCGACATCCCGCCGACGCTCACGGCGGAACAAGTCCTCGCCGGGCTCCAGCCGGAAGACCTCTTCTCCTTCGGGATGATTCCCGAGTTCGTCGGCCGTCTGCCGGTCATCTCCGTCCTCGAACCGCTCAGCAAGGACGCCCTCATCCGCATCCTCACCGAGCCGAAGAACGCGCCGACCAAGCAGTACCGCAAGCTCTTCGGGCTCTCGGGCATGACGCTCGAGTTCACCCCCGGTGCGCTCGACGCCGCCGCCGAACGCGCCCTCGCCCTCGGCACCGGCGCCCGTGGCCTCCGCTCCGTCCTCGAAGGCGTGCTCCTCGAGACGATGTACGGGCTGCCGGAGCACCCGGCTGGCTCGAAGTTCACCGTGACGGCCGAAGCCATCCGCGGCGAGAAGCCGGTGACGGTGGCCGCCGCCGGCGCGAAGTCCCGCAAGGGCTCCTGATTTCCATGATCGTCTATCCCGCCATCGACATCCGCGGCGGTCGCTGCGTACGCCTCAGCCAAGGCCGCGACGACGCGCGCACGAACTACTACGAAGACCCGGTCGAACCTGCCGTGCAGTTCGCCCAGGCGGGCGCGGAGTGGATCCACGTCGTCGACCTCGATGGCGCCTTCGGCGGCGCCCCGCTCAACCTGTCGACGCTCGCCCGCATCGCCCAGCTCGGCCCGAAGGTCCAGTTCGGCGGCGGCATGCGCGACCGCGCCCTCGCCGAATCCGCCTACGCCGCCGGCGCCAGCCGCGTCGTCATCGGCACCCGCGCCGCGACCGACCCGGCCTTCCTCCGCGAGATGGCCAAGGCCCACGGCCCGCGCCTCGCCGTCGGCATCGACGCCAAGGACGGCCTCGTCGCCGTGAAGGGCTGGACGGCCGTCACCGCGCTGCAGGCCACCGACTTCGCCAAGGAAGCGGGGGAACTCGGCGTCTCCACGGTCATCTACACGGACATCGCCACCGACGGCATGCTCACCGGCCCGAACTGGAAATCGCTCGAAGCGGTGCTCAAGGCCTGCCCTTGCGGTGTCATCGCTTCCGGCGGCGTCGCCGGCGCGGAAGACGTCCGTCGCCTCGCGCAACTGTCCAAGGCTTACCCGAACCTCGTCGGCGCCATCGTCGGCAAGGCCCTCTACGAAGGCCGCTGCGACGTCGCCGGCCTGCTGGTCGCGGCCCGCGGTTGAGGCTTAGCGCGCGGGCGTCAACGCCGGGCCATAACCGGCGACGATGCCGTTCAGCAGGCGGACTTCATGCGTGACCGCCGGGACGGCGCGCTTTTCGGCCGCGTTCTTCCAGCCGCCCAAGGCCTTGTTCGCGGCCGCGTACTCGAGCTCCGCCGTGGTCGGCAGCATGCGGTAGTAAAGGGTCTCCATCGTCCCGTCCGCCGCGGCGTCGCTGGGGATGCCGAGGAGTTCGATGACCTGCGCGCGGGTGTCGCCGACCTTGATCAGGTGCAGCTTGGTCGCGGTATGGTTCCGCCATTCGTCCTCGGGCTGGGTGTTCTGGCAGGCCGTGAAGGACAGGGTCAAAAGCAGCAGCGCGAGGATTCGCATGACCGCAAACTAGGCCTCCGGACGGCCGGGGTCAATGCCGAGCCCACCCCTCCGGGGCGGAGGCTTGCCAAGGCCCGCCGCCAAAGCCATACCCAGAAGCCTTATGGCATCTTTCCGGACCATGCTCGCTTGGCTGGCCTGCGCGACCTGCGCGATGGCTGCCGACCTCACGCCGACCGAGGTCATCGCCCAGGCCCGCGCCGCCCTCGCCAAGGACGCCACCGCCCTCGCCAAAGTGCGCAGCCTGCAGTTCGAACTGACGTCCGTCACCGCGGACGGTAAGCCGGCCGGCTACACCTTGCTCGAGGTCAACGCGCCCGACCAACGCTACCAACTCAGCGTCAACGCCGCCCGCACCATCGAGGAAACCATGG
This sequence comes from Verrucomicrobiota bacterium, assembly GCA_041180425.1. Lineage (GTDB taxonomy): Bacteria > Verrucomicrobiota > Verrucomicrobiia > Opitutales > UBA953 > UBA953. The sequence goes on along the minus strand of JBEGRN010000002.1, from coordinate 638 downwards.
CGACCAACGGCCGGGAAGGCTGGCGCCAGTCCACCCAGACGACCCAGATCGGGGTCCTGCGCGCCGAGTTCGTCAGCGTGCTCCGCGACATGGCCGCCAGCGACCTCACCTTCTTCGCCGCCCCCGATGAACGCCAAGGCGCCGTGAAGCTCGCCCCGGCCTCCGAGATCAACGGCCGCAAGCAGGTCGCGCTGGAGTACGCCTACAAGAGCGGCTTCCGCATCATCCGCCACTTCGACGCCGAGACCTTCCGGCTGACCGCCACCGACCAGCCGATGCCCGACGGCAAGACGCAACGCCAACTGGTGCTCGCGACGACCACCGTCGAAGGCATCCTGTTCACGCAGAAGGAAGCCATCCTCATCGATGGCCAGAAGGTCGCCGAAGCGACCTACGAAAAGATCTCCGTCAACCCGACCCTCGCGCCGGGCCACTACACCTTCCCGACCCGCTAAGCTCATGCCCGTCCTCCAGGCCCACGCCGCCGATTTCCTGCCCCGCCTCCGCGCCTTCGTCGGCAACGGCGAAGCTTCCGCCGACGTCCGCACCGCCGTCGCCGGCATCATCGCCGACATCCGCGACCGCGGCGACGCCGCAGTGCTGGCCTACACGGAGAAGTTCGACCGCGCGAAGCTGAC
>JBEGRN010000001.1:0-27503 GCA_041180425.1 Verrucomicrobiota bacterium | reverse complement strand
TTGCGCCCTTGGACGGCGGCGAACGCCTCCTCTTCCGGGCCGCGCAACCACCTGCCGGTATCGGCGTTCTCTTCGGTGACGGGCTTCTTCGCGGACATAAGACGAAAGGGTTTCTTACTTTAGTTATTCCGACGGACCCAGCCAGCCCAGAGTCAGGATCGCGGGTGACAACACGGTCACACGTAGGCGATGGTGAACCGCCGAAACGAAAGAACCCGCCGGAGGGCGGGTTCTGCTTCGGGCGACCGAAGGCGCTTAGGCCTTGGTGACGAGGCCGGCCTTGAGGGCCTGAAGCCGATACCGCCGCTCTTCTTGGACTGACCGCGGTGAATGATTCGGCGGCCCTTGACGGGGCGCTTGCCGGTGACGCTGCAGATACGGGACATAGTAGTTCGAGCTCCTTTGGAAGGTCGGAGCAAAGGGGCGGTGAGCCGATTGGCAAGCGGTAAGTGGGAGGGGTCAGCTTCGGCGTAAAGCCCGGTCCAACCCCCGCAAACCCTCAGAAAACTGGGCTGGATCGAGCAAAAGGCTCAAAATCAAGTAACCCGCCGTCGCCGGCATCCCATAGAAATAACCCGGGTGAGCCCAAATTCCCTCGTCCAAGGCATTCAAGAGCAAGCGCTCCTCGGAAACCCCGGGAGGCAGGGTCAAGATGCCCATCCAACCGGCCGGACGGGGCAAGACCGAGCACGGGTGACCGGAGGCGGCGACCCAGGCCTTCAGGGCTTGTTCGTTCTGGGCAACCCGAGCCCGTAGGGCGGCGCGGAGCGGTTCGGCCCGGCGGAGGAGGTCCGGCAAGGCCAACTGGGACCCCGTGTTCACCGACAAGAAGGCATCGGCGATGTGCTCGAGCCGGCGGCAGGATTCGGCGGCATGGTTGGCGGGACCGGCGACGGCGATCCAGCCGACCTTCAGCTGCGGGGCCACGGCCACCTTGGAGAGGCCACTGAGGACATAGAGCGCGACCTGCGTCTCATCCACCCAGGTCCCCGGCGAGACGGCGCCTTCCGCGGGATAGTCCAGGAAGACTTCGTCGCAAAGGATGGCGAGGCTGTGCTTGAGGGCGAAGTTGCGGAGCAGCTCGCGGTCGCGGCGGCCGACGAACGCGCCGGTCGGGTTGGAGGGATTGATGCAGACAATGGCCTTGGTCCGGCTACCGGCCTTGAGTTGGCCGGGATCGATGACCCACTCGCCCGCCAGTTGGGCGAGTTTGTAAGGCCGCAGCACCACGCCTTCCAACGCCGCCAAGACTTCGAGCAAAGGATACGCAGGTTCAGGCACGAGCACCTCGTCGCCCGGATTGCAGAGCAACTTGAAGAGCCAAGAATAGCCTTCGCTCGTGCTGGCGGAAAGGAAGAGACGGTCGGCGGAGACGCGGACACCGCGGGCCGAATAGTAGTCCGCGATGGCGGCGCGCGTCACGGCGAGGCCGCGCGGGTCGGGCTCTTGGCGCTGGAGGCCTTCCTTGCGCAGGAACGAACCCAGTTCGGCGACCGACCAGCCAAAGCCGGCGCTGGCGGGATTCGCGTCCGCCATATCCAGCACCGGCAAGTTGGCGGAGAGCCGCTTGGCTTTGGCTTTGCTGAGGGCGTTAGGAGCGTCGGCAAAGGCCAGGCGGGAGCTAAACATAGGAGCTACAGATGACTGAATCGAGGGCTGAGTCGAGGATGGAGGGCGGAATCGGAAACACGCAAGAGAGCCTCTCGCGTCATCTGGCGCCCAACCGCCATCCACCAACCACTAACCCCCAACCGCTAACGACCACTACCACCCAACGACCGCCTTGGGCTTCTACTTCCAGATTGAACTCACTCCCTCCCCCTCCAAAGGTAAGCCCATGTCCCTTCAAGTCCTGAAACCCCGCGTGCGTGGCTTCATCTGCATCACTTCCCACCCGGAAGGCTGTGCCGCCCATGTCCGTGAACAGATCGCCTACGTGAAGTCGCGCCCCGCCCTCAAGGGTGGCCCGAAATCCGTCTTGGTCATCGGCGCCTCCACGGGCTACGGCCTGTCCTCGCGCATCGCCGCGGCCTTCGGCTCCGGCGCCGCGACCCTCGGCGTGTTCTTCGAGCGCAACGGCGAAGGCGACAAGCCCGGCAGCCCCGGCTGGTACAACACCACCGGCTTCCACGCCGAAGCCAAGAAAGCCGGCCTCACCGCCATCTCGCTGAACGGCGACGCCTTTTCCGCCGAGCTCAAGGCCCAGGTCATCGAGGCCATCAAGTCCAAGATGCCCGGCGGCAAGATCGACCTCGTCGTCTACTCCCTCGCCTCCCCGCGCCGCACCGCCCCCGATGGCGTGACCTACAAGTCCACGCTCAAGCCGACCGGCGCGCCGTTCCACGCCAAGAACCTCGACACCGACCGCAAGGTCGTGAACGACGTCACGCTCGACACCGCCAACGCCGAAGAAATCGCCCACACCGTCAAGGTCATGGGCGGCGAGGATTGGGAACTCTGGATGAACGCCCTCGACGGCGCCGGCGTGCTCAAGGAAGGCTGCCAGACGGTCGCCTACTCCTACATCGGGCCGCAGGTCACCTGGCCGATCTACAAGGACGGCACGATCGGCAAGGCCAAGGAAGACCTCGAACGGGCCGGCCGCAAGATCGACGACCTCATGAAGCTGCACCGCGGCCGCGCCTTCGTCTCCGTCAACAAGGCCGTCGTCACGCAGGCCAGCTCCGCGATCCCCGTCGTCCCGCTCTACGTCTCCCTGCTCTTCAAGATCATGAAGGCCAAGGGCAACCACGAGGGCTGCATCGAGCAGATCCAGCGCCTCTTCGAAAAGCAGATGTACAACGGCAACGCGCTCGACTTCGACGAGAACGGCCGCGTGCGCATCGACGACTGGGAAATGCAGCCCGAAATCCAAAAGGCCGTCTTCGACATCTGGCCCAAGGTGACCACCGAGACCCTCGACCAGTACGGCGACTTCGCCGGCTACCAGTCCGACTTCCTCAAGAACTTCGGCTTCGGCCTCGCCGGCGTGGATTACGACGCCCCGACCGAAGTGGAACGCCCCATCGAGAACGTCTAAGGTGGCCAAGGTCTTCTCCATCGCGAACCAGAAGGGCGGCGTCGGCAAGACGACCACCGCCGTCAACCTCGCGGCCGGCCTCGCCCGCCAAGGCATCCGCACCCTGCTCATCGACCTCGATGCGCAGGCGAACGCGACCAGCGCGCTCGGCATCGAGAAGACCGAAGGCAAATCGCTCTATAAGGTCCTGCACGGCGAAGCGAAGGCCGCCGACATGGTCGTCGCGACTTCCACCGAGAAGCTCGACCTCATCCCCTCCGAAGTGGACCTCGCCGCGGTGGAGTCGGAACTCGCCCAGGCCGAGAACTACCTCGGTCGCCTCCGCAGCAGCCTCGCCCCGCTCATCGAAGCGAAGACCTACGGCGCCATCCTCATCGACTGCCCGCCGGCCCTCGGCATGCTCTCGATGAACGCGCTGAGCGCCTCGGACTACCTCTTCGTGACGCTGCAGACGGAATACCTCGCGATGGAAGGCCTCGGCCAGATCGTCGGCGTGGTCGACCAGCTCAAGGCCGCCGGCGCCACCGACCGGCTCGCCCTCGGCGGCATCGTGATGACGATGTACGACGTGCGCACCAAGCTCTCCCGCCAGGTCGTCGAAGAAGTGAAGACGCACTTCCCTGACCTCGTCATGGAGACCATGATTCCGCGCACCATCCGCCTGTCGGAGTGCCCGAGCCACGGCCAGACGATCTTCCAGTACGACGTGCATTCGCCGGGCGCCGTGGCCTACGACGCGCTCGCCAAGGAATTCGCCAAGCGCTTCGGCCTGGCCTGAAGCAGGGGTGAAGGGTTGACGGCTCGAAAGGGGGCCCGATGCTCCCTGCTGCCGCCATGACCTCCTATCGATTGCTCCTGCGCCTCGCCGTCTGCGCCTTGGCCCTGCCCTTCGCCCAAGCGGCGGATGAGCCTAAGGTCGAACCTAAGGCCGAGACCAAGGCCAGCCAGCCCCCCGGCAACAAAGGCGGCCCGGGCCGCAAGATCGTGCTCGGCCCCGATGATAAGCCGGCCTTCGGCGAACCGCCTGCGAGCATCTTCCAACGCCGGGCAGACATCCCGCAGGGGAAGCTCGAGACCATCGAGTACGCCTCCAAGACGGTCGGCACCTCGCGCCGCCTCCAGGTCTACACCCCGCCGGGTTTCACCCCGGACAAGCCCTACCCAGTGCTCTACCTGCTGCACGGCATCGGAGGAGACGAGAACGAGTGGCAACGCTTCGCCAAGATCGACGTGCTCTTCGACAACCTCATCGCGGCCGGTAAGGCCAAGCCGATGATCGTGGTCCTGCCGAACGGCCGCGCCCGCAAGGACGACCGGGCCACCGGCGACATCTACGCCGCCGCTCCCGCCTTCGCCAACTTCGAGCGCGACCTGCTCGACGACGTGCTGCCGACCATCGAGAAGAAATATGGCGCCCCCGCGAAGCGCGAACAGCGCGCCTTGGCCGGGCTGTCCATGGGCGGCGGCCAGACGTTCAACTTCGGCCTGACGCACCTCGACACGTTCGCATGGATCGGCGGCTTTTCGGCCGCGCCCAACACCAAGGCGCCGGCCACGCTGATGCCCGATCCCGCTGCCGCGAAGAAACAGCTCAAGCTGCTGTGGGTCTCCTGCGGCAACCGCGACGGCCTGCTCGGGATCAGCCAAGGCATGCACGCCTTCCTGAAGGAAAAGGAAGTCCCGCACGTCTGGCACGTCGACGGCAATGGCCACGACGCCACGCACTGGCGCAACTCGCTCTACTGGTTCAGCCAACAGCTGTTCCGCTAAGTCCCGATGGCGGCTTCCGCACGTCGCGTCCGCCACGTCGGAAGCTTCGCCGAACTCCTCCGAACGCCGTTCGCCGGCGACGTCAACGCGCTCTGCTGGGAACGCACGCTCCCGGGCGACTTCGCCGAGGTCATCGAACAGCTCGGGCCGGGGCAAGGCATCGAAGCGTTGGCGGACGAACGTCTGACGGCCTTGACGCTCAGCCCGGCGGGCCAACGCGCCGCGGCCGCGATGCTCTCCGACCAAGCCCTGCTCCGGGAGCATGACCTCGCCCCTTCGCTGAACTGCATCCACGACTGCGTCCGCGGGCCGAACGCCGGCCTCGTCCCGACCGACGTGACCTCCTTCCACGTCGACAGCGCGCCGGTCGAAGTCGACACCTGGCTCTGCACCTACCATGGCGCCTGCAGCGAAGGGCTCGCCAACGAGGAGGCCCAACGCAAGGTCGACGACCCCGCGATCCGCACCGCCTTGCTCCAAGAATATGGCGGCCCCGACGACGCCGGCTTTGCGGAGTTCCTACACGACCATTGCTACGACCTGCACTATGCGCCGAAACCCGGCGCACGCCCCTACCCTTTCGGACGCTTCTCGCTCTGGCGCATCGCGACGCAATGGCCCGACAGTCCAGTCCTGCCCTGCATCCACCGCGCCCCTGAAAACCATCCGGGAGCACCGCGGCTTCTGCTCATCAGCTGAGAAAGCGTCGGTATCGGCCGTGCAGGTTTGACGAACCCGCCCGTCCGCACTCGATAGCGGGATGTCCGTTCAGCCACGCCGTGCCCTGACCGGCGTGCCCGCGCACGCTTGGGCGCCCGTGGCTTGCTCAGAGGGCGCCGCCCACGGCGTGATCGTCCTGCTGGCCTCCAACCTCGGCGCCGCCGAGACCCTAGCGGAGGAGACCGCGCAGCTCCTCACCTTGCTGCACGGCGCGCAACCCGTGGCCCGCACGCTGACCGAGGCCGACGCCGCGGTGCCGGCCTTCGAGGCCGACTGCGACCTGCTCGGGGTGCTGTCGCTCCTGCGCCACGGTGGCCATGATACGAAACGGCCCCTCCTCATCGCCTGCACGCCGGGTTCGCTGACACGACGGGCGCCCGCCCCCGAGGCCGCCGCCCGCGCCGAGATGGTCGTCCGCAAAGGCGACACGCTCGAGCTGCGGGCCTTCGCCCAGCGCTTGGCCAACGAGTTCGGCTACGACCACGAAGCGCTCTGCGAGCAACCCGGCGAATACGCCCTGCGCGGCGGCATCCTCGACGTCTACCCGCTCAACGCGCAGATGCCCGTGCGCATCGACCTCTTCGGCGACAAGGTCGAATCCCTCCGCCCCTTCGACCCGGCGACGCAACGCAGCGAAGGCGAAGTCGACGGGCTCGTCATCTGCGCCCCGCGCGACGACTCCGGCCAAGCCGCCGAAGCGCCGTTCTGCCGGCACCTCCCGGCGGAAGCCTTGATCGTGAGCGTGGACCGCTCCCACGAAGACGTCCTCTGCGCGGAACTGCATGCGTTGCCGCTCGCCCAACTGATTCTAGAGGAAACCGACGAAGCCACCGCCGGCTACGTCGCCACGGCCTTGGAATGCCAACCGGCTGAAGCGCTACTCATTGGCTCCGCGACCGAAGGGGCCGACCATCGGCCCGCCCTGCTGCGCTCCGCCGCGGCTTTGGCCAAGGACGGCCGGCCTTGCCTGCTCACGGGCGATACCGAGGGCTCGGTCGAACGACTGGCCGCCGAAGTCAAAGCCGCCGCCCTGCGCGGCTTCAAGCCACGCGTCTGCGCCGGCCGTTTCGGCGGCGGCCTGCTCCTGGCGCCCGGTAAGTTGCCCGGCCTCCTGAAGGACGGCTTGGTCCTGCTGACCGAACGCGAACTCTTCGGCCGCCGCAAACGCCCGCTCGCCACGCTGCCGCGCCGCCGCACCGCCGTGCGCGCCGCGGTCGGGCGCGCGCTCGACTTCGGCGAACTCGCCGATGGCGACGCCTTGGTGCACGTCACCCAAGGCATCTGCCTCTTCCGCGGCATCCAAGCCCACGAGCACAACGGGCGCACCGAAGACTTCATCGGCCTCGAGTTCGCGGAAAAAGCCAAGCTGCACCTGCCGGTCCGCGAATCGCACCTGCTCTCGCGCTACATCGGCATCGGCCGGATCCAGCCCAAGCTCTCGAAGCTGGGCGGTGGCGGGTGGGAGCGCTCGCGCAAGGCCGCCGAGAAAGCCACCGCCGACCTCGCCGCGCAGCTGCTCGCGATGCAGGCGGCCCGCTCGACCAAGCCCGGCATCACCCACCCCAAGGACGCCGACCACGCCTGGATGGGCGAATTCGAGCGCTCGTTCCCGCACCGCGAGACGCCAGACCAGACGCGCGCCATCGCGGACGTCAAAGCCGACATGGAACGCGCGGCGCCGATGGACCGGCTCGTCAGCGGCGACGTCGGCTTCGGCAAGACCGAAGTCGCCCTGCGGGCGGCGTTCAAATGCGTCCTCGGTGGCCGCCAAGTCGCCATCCTCGCGCCCACGACCGTCCTTGCCCAGCAGCACTTCGAAAGCTTCCGCGAGCGCCTGGCACGCTGGCCCGTCTCGGTCGAGCTCCTCAGCGGCTTCCGAACCGCCAAGCAGAAGGCCCAGGTCCGCGCCCGCGCCGCCGCCGGCACCGTGGACGTCGTCGTCGGCACGCACGCCCTGCTCTCCGACGGCACCTCGTTCGGCAAGCTGGGCCTCGTCATCATCGACGAAGAGCACCGCTTCGGCGTCCGCCACAAGGAACGCTTGAAGGAACTGCGGGCCGAGGTCGACGTGCTCGCGATGAGCGCGACGCCGATCCCGCGCACGCTCTACCTGGCGCTCGTGGGCGCCCGCGACCTGAGCGTCATCGAGACGCCGCCGCGCGAGCGCCTGCCGATCCGCACGGTCGTCCGTAGTTACGACGAGAAGCTCGTGCGCGACGCCGTGAAGGCGGAGCTCTCCCGCGGCGGCCAGGTCTTCTACCTGCACAACCGCGTGGAGACCATCCAAGCCGTCGCCGAACGCTTGGCCGCGTTGCTGCCGAAGGCCCGCATCATCGTCGGCCATGGCCAGATGCCGGCGGGCCAGCTCGAGGAAGTGATGTCGGCCTTCGTCGCGGGCGACTACGACATCCTCGTCTGCACGACGATCATCGAGACCGGCCTCGACATCCCTAACTGCAACACGCTGATCATCGAGGGCGCGGACCGCTTCGGCCTGGCGCAGCTCTACCAGCTCCGCGGCCGCGTCGGGCGTTTCAACCGCCAAGCCTACGCCTACCTTTTCCTTCACCGGCACGCGGCCTTGGTCGGCACCGCCCACCGCCGGCTTTCCGCCATTCGCCAATACAACCAATTGGGCGCCGGCTTCCGCATCGCCATGCGCGACCTCGAGCTCCGGGGCGCCGGCAACATCCTTGGGGCGGCGCAGAGCGGCCACGTCGCCAACGTCGGCTTCGACCTCTACTGCCAACTCCTGCGCCGCAGCGTCGCCAAGCTGCGAGGCGACCGCGGCGCCGGCGTCGACCGGTGCGAACTGAACCTCGACTTCATCGATCACACGCAGGCGGCCCTCGGCGTCGAGCAGACGAACAGCAGCGCCGGCGACGGGCCCTTACTCACCGCGACGTTGCCGTCTGATTGGATTCCTGAGACCCGCTTGCGCATCGAGGCCTTCCGCAAGGTCGCCTTGGCGACAGACGCGGCCGAGGTCGCCGAACTCCGGGACCAACTGGCGGACCGCTATGGGCGGCTCCCGCCGGAAGCGGCGGCCTTCCTGCAGCTGGCGGAGATCCGCTGCCTGGCCGAAGCCCAAGGGGTCAGCGCCATTTCGACCGATGGGGTCACCTTGCGATGCCTGCGCGTCCAGCGGGGGCGCCCGCCGGAGCCCGTGCTCGTCGGAAATCGGTTTCCCCGCTTGACCGTCAAGGACCCCCTGCGGAAACTTGCGGAAATCCGCGGCTTCCTGTCGCGGCTGCCCGCCCTCCCTGGTTCATGAACGCCTTTTCCTTTTCCTGCCTCCTGCTCGGCGCCGCTGCCGTCACCTCGGGGCAGGCCCTGCCGAAGAAGCCGGCCGCGGCCGAAGCCGGCAAGCGCTGGACCGACCTGAACGCCGACCGCGTCGCCGGCGACGCCAACGGCCAGCCGATCACGCTCTCGGACATCCGCCGCCAGGTCGAACCGTTCGTCGAGGAGATCCGCCGGGGCAAGAGCGACGCCGAGTTCGCCAAGGCCATCGAATCCTACGGACTCGAGACGCTGAAGCAGATCGCCGACCGCCAGCTCGTCATCGCCGAGTTCAAGACCAGCACCGGCAAGGTCCCCACCTCTTACATCGACGGCGACATCGAGGAGACGATCCGCCGCGACTTCGGCGGCGACCGCAACCGCTTCGTCGCTTCCCTCCGGGCGCAAGGCCTGACCCCGCTCTCCTACCGCAAGCTCATCGAAGACCGCATCATCTTCGAATACATGGTCGGCCAGATCCGCCGGACGGCGCTGGAAGTCGGCCCCGGCAAGCTCCAAGCCTATTACGACGCCCATAAGGACGAGTTCACCCGCAAGGAAAGCATCAGCCTCCGCCAAATCACGCTGATCCAAGGCGCCAGCGAGACGCCGGCGGAAGGCAAGGCCCGTGCCGAAGCGTGGGCCGCCGCCCTGCGCAACCCTGCGCAGATCCCCGCCACGCTGGCCCGCTTCAAGGTCGCCGTCGGCAAGCAGGTCACGGCGCCCGGCTTCGCCGAGGTAGCCGAAGCCATCAGCACCGACGACTTCGCCAAGCAAGGCGGCGATACCGGCTGGAAGCCCCTCGAAGACATTAACGAACGCGTGGTCGGCGTCGTCCGCAAGCTGCGCGACGGCGAGGTCTCCGACGCCCTGCAATTCGACATCCCCGGCAGCCCGACGCTCTGGTTCATCCTGAAGCGCGAAGGCTTCAAGGCCGCCGGCACCGACACGCTGGACGACCCGAAGGTCCGTGCCCTCGTCGAGGAGCGCGTGCGCTCGCAGGCGATCAAGGAAGCCGTCGAGAAGTGGTTGGCCGAGCTCCGCGCCAAGCACTACGTGGAATACCGCTGAGATGCCGTCAGCGTCCTCCGCCTTCCGTTGCCGCGCCTTCCCGCAACGGTCCGCCGGCGTGCTGCTCCACCCGACGGCCTTGCCGGGCCCGGGCCCGATCGGCACGCTCGGCGCCGAAGCCCACCGCTTCATCGAACTGCTCGCCGCCGGCGGCTTCACGTGGTGGCAGGTCTGCCCGCTGGGGCCGACCGGCTACGGCGATTCGCCCTACCAAGCGCTGTCCGTCTTCGCCGGCAACCCTTACCTCTTGGACCTCGCGGACCTCGCCCGCCGCGGCTTCCTGACCGCGGCCGAAGTCAGCAGCCTCCCGCGCGGCACCGACCGCCACACGGACTACGGACGCCTCTGGCATGCGCTCCGCCCGACGCTGAAGGCCGCCGGCGCCCGCGCAGCACAAGCCTTGGCCGCGGACGCTGGCTTCCGTCGTTTCCGCGCCACGCACGCCGCTTGGCTCGACGCGTGGTGCCAGTTCTCGGCTCTGCGCGAACAGAACGGCTTCACCGCCCCGGCGAGCTGGACCGTGACGGTCGCCGACGCCGCGCTCTGCGCGGAAGCGGCCGCCCTGCAGTTCCTCTTCGCCGAGCAATGGCAGGCCCTGCGCGCGCACGCCCAACGACACGGCATCCGCCTGATGGGCGACGAGCCCATCTACGTCTCGGCCGATGGCTGCGACGTGCGCGCGCATCCGGAACTCTTTCAACTCGATACCCACGGCCGACCGACCGCCGTGGCCGGCGTGCCGCCCGACTACTTCGCGGAAGACGGCCAACTCTGGGGCAACCCGCTCTACGACTGGAACGCGCATGCCGCCGACGGCTTCGCCTGGTGGCGCGCCCGCGTTCACCACGACCTTCGGCTCTTCGATGCCGTGCGCATCGACCACTTCCGCGGCCTCTGCGACTACTGGAGCGTACCGGCCGGAGCGCCCAACGCGCGCGGCGGCGCCTGGCACGATGGGCCGGGCTTGGCGTTCACGCAGGCGATGGGTGACCTCCCGCTGGTCGCGGAAGACTTGGGGCTGCTCTCGCCGGGGGTAGACGTGCTTCGCCACGCCTCCGGCCTGCCCGGCATGGCCGTGCTGCAGTTCGGCTTCGGCGGTGCGGCCGACAACCCGCACCACCCGACCAACGTCACCGCGGACCGCGTCGTCTACACGGGCACGCACGACAACGACACCCTGCGCGGCTGGCTCGCCACGGTTTCGCCCGAAGAACAGGCCAACCTCAAGGAACTCCTGGGCGAAGTCGCGGATGTCCCTGGCGCCTTGGCCGACGCCCTCCTGCACACGCCCGCGATCTGCGCCATCCTCCCCGCCCAAGACCTGCTCGGTCTCGGCTCCGAGGCCCGCTTCAACACGCCGGGCAACCCGCAGGGCAACTGGACATGGCGCCTCACGGACGCCGAGTTCGCGGACCTCGCACGCGTCCTGCCCAGTTGGCGGCCGCGCTTGGCGCGGAGCCGACGCCTCAGCGCGTAAGCCGGCGGTACTTCGGCCGGCGCGGCGTATCGGAGTCTTCGCCCAGACGACGGCGGCGCGCCTCGAGGTAGTCGCCGTAGTTGCCTTCATGCCAGACGAGCTTGCCGTCGTCTTCGAAGGCCAGGATGTGCGTCGCCACGCGGTCGAGGAACCAGCGGTCGTGGGAAATGACGACGGCGCAACCGGCGAACGATTCGAGCGCGTCTTCCAACGCGCGGATGGTGTTCACGTCCAAGTCGTTCGTCGGCTCGTCGAGCAGGAGGACGTTGGCGCCGGCCTTGATCAGGCGGGCGAGGTGGATGCGGTTGCGTTCGCCGCCCGACATCAGGCCGACCTTGCGCTGCTGCACGTCGCCGGTGAAGCCGAAGCGGGCCGCATATGCGCGGGCGGGGACGATGACCTTGCCGAGGTGCACCATGTCCTGCCCATCGGAGATGGCTTCCCAAAGAGCCTTGTCGGCCGGCAGCGAATCACGCGACTGGTCGACGTGGGCGATCTTCACCGTTTCGCCTAAGGTCAAGGTGCCCTTGTCAGGCTTCTCTTGGCCGGTGATCATGCGGAACAACGTCGTCTTACCGGCGCCGTTCGGGCCGATGATGCCAACGATGCCGCCGGCCGGCAGGGAGAAGTCGACGTCCTCCATCAGGACGCGGTCGCCGTAGGCCTTCATCAGGCCGCGGGCTTCGATGACGGCGCCGCCGAGGCGCGGGCCCGGCGGGATCCAGATCTCAGCCTTGCTCTCGGTCTGCGCCTGGTCCTGCGACAGCATCTGCTCGTAGGCGCGGAGGCGGGCCTTGTTCTTGGCCACGCGGGCCTTGGGCGAGGACCCGGCCCACTCGCGTTCGCGCTCCATCGAGCGGGAGCGGGCGATGGATTGCTTTTCCTCGGCCTCGATGCGCTTCTGCTTCTGTTCGAGCCAAGAAGAGTAATTGCCTTTCCACGGCACCCCGCGGCCGCGGTCGAGCTCGAGAATCCAGCCCGCGACATTATCGAGGAAGTAGCGGTCGTGCGTGATCGCGATGACCGTCCCCTTGTAGTTCTGCAGGTGGCGCTCCAACCAGGCGACCGTATCGGCGTCGAGGTGGTTGGTCGGCTCGTCGAGCAGGAGGATGTCCGGCTCCATCAGGAGCAGGCGGCACAGGGCCACGCGACGCTTCTCGCCGCCGGACAAGGTCGAGACCACCGCATCGGGGGCCGGGCAGCGCAGGGCGTCGAGAGCCATCTCGATGCGGGCGTCGAGGTCCCAGCCGCCACGGGCGTCGAGGATGGACTGGATCTCCCCTTGGCGGGCGAGGATCTTCTCCTGCTCCTTGGGGTCGTCGGTTTCGGACACCTTCACGAAGGTGTCGTCGTATTCTTCCAGCAGCGCCTTCATCTCGGACACCGCTTCCTTCACGCATTCGGAGACCGTCTTGGCCTCATCGAGGCGCGGCTCCTGGGCGAGGTAGCCCAAGGTATAGCCGGGGACCGCGCTGATTTCGCCGTCGAACTCCTTGTCCTCGCCGGCCATGATCTTGAGCAAAGTCGACTTACCCGAGCCATTGAGGCCGAGGACGCCGATCTTGGCCCCGAAGAAATAGGACAGGGAGATGTCGCGGAAGACCGGCTTCTTCTCGAAGTGCTTGGTCACCCCCGTCATGGTAAAAATCACCTTTTCGTCGGCCATGGAGGTGGAGGTTTGCCGAAGAACCCCCGGGGGCAAGCGGAACCCACCCCCACGGCCCGGCTAGGCGTCCCGCCTTGACAGCCTCTATTAGGAAGGGCATATCTGGAAGCCTAGTCACCTTTCCATAAGGTGGGTCCAGCCGGACCCGCCTTTTTTGTCGCCCATTTTCTCACCACACCACCCGCATACCCATGAGCGTAGACATCAAGCCCTACCTGCAATACCTCGAAAAGGAAAAGAACATCCCCAAGGATGAAGCCTGCGCGCTCATCGCCGAAGCCATCAAGTCTTCCGTCGAGAAGTCCGTCCTCGCCGGCCAGAACATCGAGGTCATCGCCGACCCGGCCACCGGCAAGCTCGACGCCTTCGCCGTCTACATCGTCAGCGACTCCCCGTCCGACCCCCTCAAGGAAATCAACCCGGTCGCCGCGACCGCCCTCAAGGCCGACGCCAAGATCGGCGAAGAAGTCCGCCGCGCCATCGCCGTCTCGGACCTCGGCCGCATCGCGGCCATGAGCACCAAGCAGCTCCTCAACCAGCGCTTCCGCAAGATCGAGAAGGACCAGGTCTTCAAGGAGTATAAGGACAAGATCGGCGACATCGTCACCGGCACCGTCCGCCGCCTGGACCGCGGCAACGTCGTGGTCGAGCTCGGCTCCGCCGAAGCCGTCCTGACCCGCGCCGAAAGCTGCCAGGGCGAGATCTTCCGCACCGGCGACCGCATCCGCTGCCTCCTGCTCGAGATCCGCGAAGACACCCAGCGTGGCCGCGAGTTCGTGCTGTCCCGCGCCCACCCGAACTTCGTCCGCCGCCTGCTGGAGCTCGAAGTCGCCGAAATCGCCGACAAGACTGTGAAGATCGCCGCCATGGCGCGCGACCCGGGCTACCGCACCAAGATCGCCGTCGACTCCTCCGACCCCAAGGTCGACCCCGTCGGCGCCTGCGTCGGCGCCCGTGGCGCCCGCGTCCGCAACATCGTCAAGGAACTCAACGGCGAGAAGATCGACATCATCCGCTGGCGCCCCGAGCCCCTGCAGCTGCTGGAGGAAGCCATCCGCCCGGCCAAGCCCCGCAACGTGCACGTCGACGAACGCAACCGCCTCATCCACTTCGAAGTGGACGAGGACGACATGCGCATCGCCATCGGCTCCAAGGGCCGCAACGCGCGCCTCACCTCCAAGCTCATGGGCTGGCGCCTCGACATCACGAAGTCGACGCGCGTGCCGGAAAGCGTGGACGCCCAGCTCGGCGAAAAGGCCCTGCGCCTCGCCGCCCAGCTCCAGCTTTCGCCTGACCTCATCGCCAAGTTCGTCGGCATCGGCATCGCCGAGCTCGCCGCTTTCAGCGACGTGACCGCGGACGACCTGGCTGGCACGTCGATCACCGAAGACGAATTCAACACCGTCCTCGCTGCCGTCGCCAAGGCCAAGAACGCCGGCCAGGCCTAAGTCCGTCCCCGTCCTCCCCCTCTACCGTCCACCCAGCACCTGCTCATGACCGAGAAGAAGAAGAAACCCGAAGCGAAGAAAGCCTCGACCACCCAGCGTTACAGCGACGTGGCCAAGGAACTCGGCCTCGAGGTCAAGGCATTGCTCGCCTTGGCGGACCAGTTCGTGGAGGCCCACCCGGACTTCAAGGAACTCGTCTACGCCGAAGGCAAGAAGCCGGCCGCCTCCAGCAACTTCAGCAAGTTCTACCGCGACGACTTCATGAAGTTCGCGGCGGATAAGCTGCCGAAGAAGGAAGAGCCTGCGCCGACCCCGGCGCCGGCGCCCGCCGTCGCTCCGGCGGCCCCCGCCAAGCCCGTCGTCGAGGCCGTCAAGCCAGCGGCCCCCGCCGCCCCCGTGGCTCCTGCCGCGCCCAAGCCCAACGTCCCTCCGGCCGTCCTGCCGCCCCGCCCTGCCCCGATCGCGCCCGCGCGTCCGGCTGCGGGCCCCGCGCCCGTCGTGCCGCCGCGTCCCGTCGCGCCGCCGGCCGCTCCGCGCAACGAACTGCCCCCGATCGTCATCACGCCGTCGCAGCCGCCGGCTCCCCCGAGCCGTCCGGGCCCCGTGCCCCCGATCGTCCGCCCGCCGGCCGCCCCGGTCGTCACCCGCACCGTCGGTGGCGCTGGTCAGGTCGCCCCTGGCAGCAAGGGCAGCGTCACCATCCGTCCGCCCATCGTGGTGCGCGACTTCGCGATCGCCCTCAACCTCAAGCCTTTCCAGGTCATCGGTAGCCTGATGGAGCTGAACAAGGTCGTCAGCATCACCTCCGTCATCGAGGAAGCCGACGCCCGCAAGGTCGCGGAGAAGCATGGCTTCGTCCTCGAGATCCGCCACCGCGGCGAAGGCGCCCAGCCCGTCAAGAAGGTCGAGAAGAACACCGACGACGATCCCGCCCTCCTCGCGGTCCGTCCGCCCGTCGTCTGCGTGCTCGGCCACGTCGACCACGGCAAGACCACCCTCCTCGACTACTTCCGCAAGACCAACGTGGTGTCCGGCGAAGCCGGCGGCATCACCCAGCACATCGGCGCTTACTCCGTCAAGTACCAGGGCGAGAAGCCCGAGTACAAGGGCCGCACCGTCACCTTCCTCGATACCCCGGGCCACGCGGCCTTCGCCAAGATGCGCGAACGCGGCGCCTCCGTCACCGACATCGCCGTCCTCGTGGTGGCGGCGGACGACGGCTTCATGCCGCAGACCGAAGAGGCCCTCAAGTTCGCCCAGAAGCACGCCAGCGCCATCGTCTGCGCCGTGAACAAGGTGGACGCCAAGGGCGCCAACGTGGACCGCGTGAAGCAGCAGATGCAGCAGCGCGGCATCACCCCCGAAGATTGGGGCGGTGAAACCATCACCAACGCCGTCTCCGCGCTCAAGGGCACGGGCATGAACGAGCTCCTCGAGTCGATCCTCCTCCAGGCCGAAATCCTCGACCTCAAGGCCAACCCGAAGTGCGCCGCCCAAGGCGTCGTCATCGAATCCCAGATGGAGACCGGCCGCGGCCCGACCGCGACCGTCATCGTCCAGAAGGGCACGCTCAAGGCCGGCGACTCGTTCGTCTGCGGCGAAACGTGGTGCAAGGTCCGCGCGCTCATGGACGAACGCGGTGGCCGTCTCCAGAATTCCGCGCCGGGCACCCCGGCCCTCGTCCTCGGCTGGGACGCCGTCCCGGCTCCGGGCACGAAGTTCCAGACGGTGAAGAACGACCGCGAAGCCCGCGAGCAGGCCGAAGAGGCCGCCCTCGCCGCCCGCAAGGCCGCCGAAGCCCAGCAGCAGGCCCCGAACACGGGTGCCCGCCCCGGCATGTCGGACCTCGAGCGCCTCATGGCCGCCCTCGCCCAGGACAAGGAGAAGATCCTCCGCGTCCTGCTCAAGGCCGACGTCAACGGCACGCTCGAAGCCCTCGAAGGCTGCCTCCGCGAGATCAAGTCGACCAAGGTCCGCCTCGACATCGTCGGCGGTTCCGTGGGCCCGATCACGCAGAGCGACGTCCAGTTGGCCGAAGCGGCGAAGTCCATCATCGTCGGCTTCGACACCAAGGTCGAGAACGGCGTCCAGGCCCACCTCAAGCGCACGGGCGTCCGCATCGTGACGCACGACATCATCTACGAGCTCATCACCCTGGTGAAGGAAGCCATGGCGGAGCTGCTCGACCCCGAAGTCCGCGAGAACAAGCTCGGCGGCGCCGAGGTCCGCGCGGTCTTCCCGCTGGGCAAGGAGCACAAGGTGGCCGGTTGCATGGTCACCGAAGGCCTCGTCCGTCGCCAAGCCAAGGCGCGCCTCGTCCGCAAGGGCCAGGTCATCCACCAAGGCCCGGTCGAGACGCTGCGTCGCTTCAAGGACGACGCGTCAGAGGTCAAGGCCGGCTTCGAATGCGGCATCAAGCTCGGCGGTTACGACGAGTACCAGCCGGGCGACCTCATCGAGGTCGTCGAGATGCTGTCGGTCCGCCCCAGCCTCTAAGCCATGTCGCAGCGCCAGCTCCGGGTAGCCGAATTGATCCAGCGCGAGGTCTCCGTCGCGCTCCGGCGCAATTGGATCACGGAGTCGGCGCTGATCACGATCACCCGCGCCACCGTGTCGCCCGACCTCCGCCAAGTGCGGGTCGGCTACGCGGTGTCCGGCGGCGACGCGGAAAAGAAGGCGGCGCGCGCGTTCCTCAAGCGGATCCGCCGCGAACTGCGGGCGGCCGTCAGCGGCATCCTGCAGATGAAGAACGCCCCCGACCTCCTCCTCGCGGAGGACGACGTCACCGGCGGCGTGGCCCGCGTGCAGGCCTTGCTCGACGAGATGTCGCGCAAGGACAAGCCGGCCAACCCGACGGCCACGGACGAATAACCGGCCCGGCGGCTTAGGCCGTCGGCGGACCGACTTCCGGGAAATCTCTGAGCGCTTCGCGGACTGCGGACGCACGGCGGCTGTCGCGCCCGTCGCTGTCCAGTTCGGCGCCTTGGCGAGCCTGCACGTGGGCCGGTTGGCCTTCGATCATGAGGCGGTCGACGACGTGGCGGCGCTCCTCAGGCAGGCAACCCATGTCGCAGCCGAGGCGCAGGTGCGACAGCATGTTCATCGACTCCGCGCTGGTCAGCAGGCGCGCATGCCGAAGCAGGCCCAGCGAACGCGCGATGCGGTCGACGAAACGCTCCCCTTCTTCCTGCGCAAGCTTGCGGCGGGCGTTCCATTCCTGGTCGACCAAGGTCTTCACCCAACCGCCGAGGTGGCGGAGAATGGCGTCCTCGGACAGGCCGAGGGTCTGCTGATTGGAAATCTGGAAGACGTTGCCGGCGGCTTCGGTCCCTTCGCCCAGCCAGCCGCGGACCGCCAAGCCATCTTGGCTGAGCGCGCGCGTGACCTTCTCCATGTGGCCCGCGAGGCAGAGCCCCGGTAGGTGCACCATCGCCGAAGCCCGCAAGCCCGTGCCGACGTTCGTGGGGCAGGCGGTCAGGAAGCCCAGTTGATCCGAGAACGCGAGGCCGAGCGAGGCCCCGAGGGCGTCGTCGAGCTGTTCCGCGATGTTCCAGGTCCCGCGCAGGTGCCAACCCGCCTTGACGACCTGGACGCGGAGATGGTCCTCTTCATTGACCATGACGGAGCAGGTCTGGTCGCGGCTGATGACGGCCGCGCCGCTCTTGCCCGCGGCGAGCTCCTTCGAGACCAAGTGGCGCTCGACGAGCACGGCGCGTTCGAGGTCGGGCAAGTCGCCCATCTTGAAGACGTGCGACTTGCGGAAGCGCGGGAGCTTGGTCAGGGCGTCGATGCAGCGCTCGGCGATCTCCTTGCGGTGCGCGGGCTTGGCCCAACCGGGGAAGGGAAAGCCGTCGAGGTTGCGGGCGAGGCGCACGCGCGTGCTGAGCACCACGGCCTGCTGGGCGCCCAGCAGGTGCGTGAGTTCGTTCTCGTCGGCGAGGATTTCCTGGACGGACATAGGTTTAGAGGGTGTCGAGTTGGGCGGCGATGCGGGCGACCTCGTCGCGCAGCTGGGCGGCGGTCTCGTAATCTTCCGCGGCGATGGCGGCGGTCATCTCTTGTTGGGCCTCCAGCAGACGCTGGCGCAGTTGACCGACCGGCAACGTGCCGGCGGGCGCGCGCCCCACGTGATGGGCTTCATGCTGCACCTTGTTGAGCAAGCCGCCGAGGGCGACGCCGAAGACCTGCCAGCAGGCTGGACAGCCCAAGCGGCCACGGCGGCGGAATTCGACGTCCGTGAAGCCGCACTGCGGGCACGTGATGGCCGGGGCCGGGGTAGCGGCATTGACCGCGTCGGCCAGTTTGAAGACGGCGGCATCCCCCGCCCCGCCCTTGGCCGCGCAGGCTTCGCAGAAGTCGACCTTCGTCACCTTACCCTGGACGATCTGGGTCAGGTGGACGGTCGCGACGGCGTCGCAGACGGAGCACTTGAGCGGGTTGGACATCGAAATATGAGCAAAACGAGGGAACCCCGCTTGGCAAGGGCAAGCGGGGGCGGGTTTGACTTCACGGCTGGGTGGCCCTTGATGGGGGGCGTAGCCAGATGTCTTCCAAGACCCGCATCGTCATCACTGGGATCGGCCTCACCGCCCCCAACGGGAATTCCCTCCCGGAGTTCCGCGCCAACCTCTTGGCCGGCAAGGCGCGCATCGCCGAAATCGACGTGCGCCACATGGGCCGCCACCCGGCCGGGGTCTGCGATTTCGACGCCACCAAGTGGCAGAAGCGGAAGGAAATCCGCAACGGCACCCGCGTCGGCTCGATCTCCATCTATTGCGCCCGCGAAGCCCTCGGGGACAGCGGCCTGGCATGGGAGTCCGTCGATAAGTCCCGCGTCGGCGTCTACCTCGGCATCACCGAACACGGCAACGTGGAGACCGAGAACGAAATCCACAACATCTCCCAGTTCGGCAACGACACCAAGTACTGGACCCACCACCACAACCCCCGCACGGTGGCCAACAACCCCGCGGGCGAAGTGACGATGAACATGGGCATCACGGGGCCCCACTACACCATCGGCGCGGCCTGCGCGGCCGGCAACGCGGGCCTCATCCAAGCGGCCCAGATGCTCCAGCTCGGCGAAGTCGACGTGGCCTTCGCAGGCGGCGTCTCCGAGTCCATCCATACCTTTGGCATCTTCGCCGGCTTCAAGAACCAAGGCGCCTTGGGCGCGCACGAAGACCCCACCAAGGCCTCCCGCCCCTTCGACAAGAACCGCAACGGCATCGTCATCTCCGAAGGCGGCGCCATCTACGTCCTGGAACGCCTCGAGGACGCCCAAAAGCGCGGGGCCCGCATCCTCGCCGAGATCGCCGGCTGGTGCATCAATTCCGACGCCACGGACGCCGTCCTCCCCAACCCGGAACGCCAGGCGGAATGCGTCCGCCTCGCCCTCAAGCGGGCGGGCATGAAGCCACAGGACATCCATATCGTCTCCACCCACGCGACGGCCACGGCCTTGGGGGACATCCAGGAATGCACCGCCCTCCGCGAGGTCTTCACCGACTGCCCGGGCACCTATATCAACAATACGAAGAGTTTCATCGGACACTGCATGGGAGCCGCCGGGGCCCTCGAATTAGCGGGCAATTTGCCGTCTTTTGAGGACGGCTGGGTCCACCCGACCATCAATATCGAAGAACTCGACCCCGAGTGCGCCATGCCCGGTTTGGTCATCAATCAGGCCGTCCAAGCCCCCCGCCTGGAGGCCATTTTGAACAACTCTTTCGGCATGCTCGGCATCAATTCCGCCCTCATTGTGAAGAAATATGGGGTTGCCTGAACGGCCAAGGGCGGTTGAAACAGACCCCCACCCACAATGACCAAGGAAGACATCAAGCAGGTCGTACTCGACATCATCGCCGACATCGCCCCGGACGAAGACCTTTCCGCCGTCAAGCCGGAGGTCCGCCTCCGCGACCAGTTGTCCCTCGATTCGATGGACTTCCTGGACATCGTCATGGAGCTCCGCAAGAAGCACGGCATCGAAGTGCCTGAAGCCGACTACGTCCAGTTGGCCTCCCTCGACTCCTGCGCCGAGTACCTCCTGCCGAAGTTCCAGGCCAAGGGCAGCAAGTAAACCACCCCTTAGCCCGTGTCAGAAGGAGGCCACCCCCATGGGGTGGCCTCCTTCTTTATTTGCCCCCGTCCAGCCAGCCCACAGACTATGGGTAAGTCACCCCCCGTGAAGCCCCTCACCCTTCTCCTGCTCCTCGCCGCCGCCGCCATCTCCGCCGAGCCGGTCCAGCTCCGCAAGAACGGCAACATCGTGACGTTCGAATACATCACCCAGGACGAGGACACGATCACCGTGCAAGTGCCGGGCAAGGACTCCGTGCTCACCTACAAGTGGGACGACCTCGACCAGGAATGGACGAAGAAGAATTCCCCCAAGGTTTGGGCCGAACGCGAGCTCCTCCTCAAGCCCGCCAAGGAAGAGGCGATGGAAAAGAAGAAGCGCGAGAAGGAGCCGGAGGAAGACCCGTTCGCCAAGGAAGCCACGCCCACCGACACCAAGTCGTTGCTGCGCAACCTTTCCGTCTCGATGCTCGACGGCCTGAAAGGCGTCAAGATCACCAGCGTCGAATTCATCCTGAAGGAAGGGGAGATCGAGGAAGCCACCTTCTGGAAGACCTTCGGCGAACTCAAGGCCGCCAGCAAACCCGCCCCGGAGGCCAAGGACAAGACCGAGGCCGCCGACAAGGCCGACAAGGAATCCGCGGACAAGCCGGATAAGCCAGAGGCCAAGAAGACGGAGAAGCCCAAGACGAACGCGCAGAAGTCCAAGAGCGGCGCCAACAACACTAACAACACGCCGAAGACGACCCAGCGCCCCGAGCAGTTCAAGACCCTCGAGGAAAACGCCAAGAAGGATTTCGAAGCCGACAAGAAGAGCTTCGCCGCCATCGGCTACTTCCGCCTGCTGGCCGAGGGCGGCGTCAAAGCCAAGGCGACCTGGGCGATGCTGCGTCGCGCCCCCGATGACCGCCAGGCCATGGTCACGATGCTGCGCAAATACGAAACCATGGCCGGGGAGCTGGCCGAGAAGCCCGACGCCAAGGCCTCCCGCAACGAGAACCTGGCCCTGAAGAAGCAGCTGCAGAACGCAGCCGACTCCATCGAGAAGGTCAACCGCGAGACCCTCATCATGGACCTGCGCCTCAGCAACGATTGCCAGGCCATCCTGAGCCGATTGCCCAAGTAAGCCCTCGCCCGGAGCACGCCTCAAAGGAACCGGCCGCCTTCGTGAGAAGACGGCCGGTTTTTTAATGGTGGAGCCTATCGGGCTTGAACCGACGACCTCTTGCATGCCATGCAAGCGCTCTACCAACTGAGCTAAGGCCCCTTGAAAAGGGATGGTTAACAAAGGTGGCTCGATGGGCACGGTCAACGCTTTTTTCCCAACAGTCCTAGTCTCTGGTTGCCAATAGGCGGGCAGACCTTTGCTTTCCCCCTGTGGACGAGTCAGCAGACAGCCCAGAAGAGGGCAAAACAGGCCAACAGCCCGCCCGCGGGCTGCGTTTTACCGACGATTTGATCGCCACCCTCCCCGTGGGCCAATGGGACGGCTATACCGAGGTCATCGAGAGCGAACAGGATGCCGAACGGGCCGTGAAGCACCTCTCCAAGGAGCGCGTCCTGGGGTTCGACACCGAAACCCGCCCTTCGCATACCCGCGGCGTCACCTACCTTCCGTCCATCCTCCAGCTGGCCGGCGCCGAAAAGATCTTCATCTTCCGCCTCGATGAGTGCGGGGGCGTCCCCGTCATGTTCCCCCTGCTCTGCGACGCGCGCAAGGCCAAGGTCGGCGTCGCGGTCCGCGACGACGTCCGCCACCTCCAGGAACGCGCGCCGTTCGACGCCCCGGGCTTCATCGACGTGTCCGACTTCACCAAGCGCGCCGGGGTGATCAACACCGGGCTCCGTGCGCTTGCCGCCATCTACCTGGGCCTCCAGATGAAGAAGTCCAAGAGCGTGCAGTGCTCCCACTGGGAACTGCCGTTCGCGGTGAACAGCAAGAACAAGAAGGACGCCGAGTTTGCGCGCAAGCAGATCGCCTACGCGGCCAACGACGCTTGGTTCAGCCGCGAGCTGTTCCTGAAGCTCGAGAAGGACGGCATCATCCCGCGCTTCGAATAAGCCGCATGGCCCCGACGTCCGCAGAAATGGCGCAGACGCTCGGACTCGACCGGACGAAGCGGCACATCTTCCTGTGCGTGAAGTCGTCGGCACAGGCCTGCTGCGGCGGCGAACTGGCCACGCGTTCCTGGGAGCACCTGAAGACGCGCCTGAAGCAGCTGGGCCTCGAAGGCCGTGGCGGCATCCAACGCACCAAGGCCGACTGCCTGCGGGTCTGCGTCCAAGGCCCCATCGCCGTGGTCTACCCCGAAGGGGTGTGGTACCGCGACTGCACGCCCGAGAACCTCGACCGCATCATCCAGCAGCACCTGCTCGGCGGCCAAGTCGTGGCCGACCTCCGCTTCGCCGGGCCTACTTCTGCGCCGGGGGCTTAGGGACTTCCAGTTTCTGGTGCAAGGCCCGCAACTTCGGCTGCAGGTCCGCATAAGGCACATCCTGCACGGCGACGTCGGACTTCACCGCGAGCGCCGCGGCCACGCCCGCGGATTCGCCGAGAATCATCCAAACAGGCTCCATGCGGATGGAGGTCATCGCGATGTGGCTGGCGGAAACGCAGACCGGGACCAAGAGGTTCGTGCATTGCTCCTTCTTCGGGCGGATGGCGCGATACGGGATGGGGTAGATGCCGCGATGCTTATCCTCGAGGTAGAGCATCGAATAATAACCGCCCATCAGCGCGACCTTGCCGTCCGACGCGACGGTCGCATACGGCCACTCGTCGACGCCATAGGAGGCGAGGCCGACGGAATCTTTCGGCGTCTCGGTCCGCCCTTCCAGGTCCTGCTGAGTGACGACATAATCGGCAACCATGCGGCGGGCCTCCCGCACGTAGAGCTGATGCGGGTAGCCTTGGGTGTCGTCAAAGATGCCTTTGGCCAGCCCTGCGCTGAGGGCGATTTCCTTCTGCTTGGCGGGCACCGCCGGATCCGTGCGCAGGAAATGGGTCATGCCGCGCACGAAATCCTGCTGCTCTTTCCAAATCCTGGCACGCGTGGCGTAATCGCCATCGGGATAGCCAGCGTTGCTGCCGTAGTTGGTCGGAGCGAACAACGCGCGAGCCAAGTTGCCCGCCCCGCCCGAAAAGACTCGGCCACCGCTCTTTTCCCAACCGTCCAGCTTCCCGCGCAGGACTCGGCCGGAGAGGATATCCACGCCGGACGCAAAGGCCCGCCGGTAGAGCTCGAACTGCCGAGGGTCATAATGCTCCGGCGCAGCGATGGGCAGACCGTCCCCTTTAAACGTGAACTTCCACCGAAAGCCGTAACCCATGGTAAGCCGGTCGGCCTCGCCGACGGGCGCCACGGGGTCAGCCTGCAGGCCGGGCAAGAGCCCGCTCTGTACCTCGCCGGGTTTCACGTATGGGTCGATGGCGTAGACCGACATCGGCGGCTGCGCCCCGGCCAGCGACTCGCCATAGGTCGCGCGGGCTTCGCGCCCCCAAGTGTACGTCACGCCAGCCCGCGCCAGCACATCGCCTTCATAAGAGCAGTCGATGAAGACCTTGGCCCGCAGGACGCGCGCTGCGGCCTGCTTGGGCACGGCTGGCGGACAGCCCAACGCATCAAACGGCGCATGGTCCAAGGTGATGGCGCGGATCACCCCGGCGGACTTTTCCACCGAGCCCACCCGGTGTTCGAACAATACCGTGACACCGGCTTCGGCCAACATCTTCGCAAAAGTCGCGCGATACTGAGGGTCCTCGAAGCCTTGCTTGAGGATCGGACGCGTCGAACCGCTGACGGCTTCTTCGCGCCCCCAGTCAACGTGCATGAGCCCACCGCCCGTCATGCCGCCCAACCAGCGGCTGGGCTCAACGACCACGACCTTGGCGCCTTCCTTGGCCGCGGCGCATGCCGCCATCACCCCGCTCGCGTTGCCCGTGTAGACACAGACGTCATAGGCCTCCATCGGTTCGGCCGCCAGCAGCTGACTCGAGCTAGTCCAGAGAGCAAGGCCTCCGAGGAAACATAAAAAGGCGCATCGGCACGTGACAACAAAGGTCATGGGGTGACCGCACCCTAGCCGACGGTTCGTCTGAGTCAACGGCACCCGAGGGCGCCTAACGTAAGGCGGAGAGTCGGACCCGCGCCTCGGCCAACAACTCGTCATAGGTAGCCCGGCGGACCTTCAAGATTTCCTGTCGCTCAGCCATATCGGCCTCCACCCAGCGCCTCTCCTGTCCCTTCAGGATGGTTTCCAGCTCACGAAAACGAGGCTCCTTCATCATCGCGTCTAACGCTTCTTCGGCCCGGACAGAAAGGCCAAAGAGCCTGGTCGGATCGGCGACCTGCATCTCTTGGGCCAAAGCCATCATCCTAGGGTAGACCTGCCCGTCCAACTGCTGCAGCGAGGACGCCATGACTTCAGGTAGGTCCGGCCTGACGTTCTTCGCCTCGTCCAACTGCAGGTGCGCGGCACTCCGCGGGAAAACTTTGGCGCTGGGGCTCGCGACCGCCGAACGTTGACCCACCGCAGGGGCTTCTGCGGAAACGGTCGAGCGCCGCCCAAAGACAAAGAGCCCGACCAAGACGATGACGGCGATGAAAGCGACTCCCAGCAGGAACCTAGAGCGAACCCGGGGCGTGAGAGGCGCTTCAACCGACATGCGGCTAATCTAGGCCGGTCGCTTCAGCCATAAAGCCCAAATGCCCGCGTTGACCCCAGCACGGCAGCAAACTATGCCCTCGGCATGGACCTCGCTTTCCACGCCTACGCCCTGCTCTTCGGAGCCGGCCTGTTGGGCGGGTTCATCGACTCCATCGCGGGCGGGGGCGGCTTGATCACGGTGCCGGCCTTGCTCTGGGCCGGCCTGCCGCCGCAACTAGCCCTCGGGACGAACAAAGCACAGAGCTCCTTCGGCACGGCCATGTCCGTCAGCCGCTACGCGCAGGCCGGCCTCATGGCCTGGACGGAAGTACGGTTGGCCACGGTCCTCTCCTTCCTCGGCTCGATGGCCGGCGCCTACGTCCTCACGCTCATCGGCAACGACGCCTTAAAAAAGGCCATTCCTTGGATGCTCCTGGCGGTGGTCGTCTACGTGATCGCCAGCCCGCGCTTGGGCTCCACGGCGACGCGCGCCCGGATGGGCGTGGTCCTCTACTCGTGGATCTTCGGGCTCACCTTGGGCTTCTACGACGGCTTCTTCGGCCCAGGCACGGGCGCCTTCTGGATCTTAAGCCTGGTCACGCTTCTGGGGCAGGAACTGACGCGGGCCAACGCCTTCACCAAGGTCGTCAACCTTGCGAGCAACCTCGGCTCCTTGGTGGTCTTCGCCTGCCTCGGCCACGTCGCGCCGTGGGTTGCCTTGGCGATGATCGCCGGCCAGCTCATCGGGGCACGCCTCGGGTCTGGGCTAGTGCTCAAGCACGGAGCCGGCCTCATCCGCGGAGTCTTCCTCGCGGTGGTGCTGACGCTGATCCTGAAACTGCTCTGGCCTGCCTAGGCTCCTGCAGTTTACTTCAGCGCCTTCTCGATGGCAGCTTGGAGCTCCGCGGACTCGGGTTCAGCGGAAGAATCGAAGCGGGCAATCAGCTTGCCGTCGGCGCCGATGAGGAACTTGTTGAAGTTCCAGGACACCGGACCGGGATGGCCAGCCTCCTTGCTGGTCAAGGCCACGAACAACGGGTGAGCGACCTTGCCCTTGGCGGCGACCTTGCTGGTCAACGGGAACGTGACTTGGAAACGGCTGGAGCAGAACTTCTTGATCTCCGCTTCAGTGCCGGGCTCTTGGCCGCCGAAGTCGTTGCAGGGCACGCCGACGATGACCAAGCCCTTGGCCTGGTATTTGCGGTAAAGGGCCTCGAGGCCAGCATACTGGGCGGTGTAGCCGCACTCGCTGGCGACGTTCACGACCAAGATGGCCTTGGCCTTATGGGCGGCGAGGGTCGTCTCCTTGCCGTCGATGTCCTTCAAGGGGATGGTCAGCAAGTTCGGGGCTTCGGCGGCGTGCATAGAGAGGGTCAGGAAGGTGGCGAGGGCGAGCAGGAGGCGCATGGCCCGACGGTAGCTAAAGGCCGAGCGGAAGCAAGCGGAGCGACGACTAAGCAAGGACCTCGGCGGCAATCTCGTCCCACAAGGCCTCGGCCTGAGCGGGCTTCACCGACGGACGACCCGCCTCCGCGAACCAATAGCGCGCGTTGCCGAGGTCGCCCTCGACCAGATGCAGCAATGCGTGAATCCACGCCCCGTGGGCATCGTGGAGGTCCTGCGCGATGGCATGGGACTTCTCCCAATCCCCTTTCTTGAGGAACCAGAGGGCGAGGGCGGCCTCGCCCAAGCCAGCCGGTGGACGGGCGTCCTTCAGCGCGGACTGCTTCAGTTCGGCAGGCTTCATCTCCTGATCTCCTCGATAGCGAAGCCAGCGCAGGCCAACAGGAGCAGCACCGTTCCCAGAGAACCCATGATGACGCCAAACCATGCCCGCCCTGCACCTTGGAGGTGCGGCTGGCGCTTCAGGTCGCGCAAAGCCATGATGCCGCAGAACAGCGCGAGGGGCGCGGGCACGCAGAGGACGGAGACTAGCGCCAGGTAGCCCGCCGCAATCGCCCACCCCGAACGGTTGATGGGAATCACCATTGATAGCGCCGGATCAACTGGAGTCGGCACCGGCGGCGGCGCACCGTGCGAGGGCGGGAAGAGCGTGGCCAAGGGTTGCCAGTCGGCCATGCCCTCGGTCCAAGCAAGGTCACTGGGGAGGAGTTCGCCGCGGTTAAGCTTAGCGAGGACTTCTTCCCGCGAAAACACCCCGAGCTGCTCACGGGCGCGAGAGAGGTGGTACGGAGCCATGCGCCATCCCAAGACAGCCGTGGCGGGAAGTCAAAGACTCGCTGCCGACGCTGAGCGCGTCCGGGCCGTCCACGCCAACGTCAACCAGCCGGCGATGAGCAA